>JBPOHB010000165.1:0-1660 GCA_052036055.1 Bacillota bacterium
ACTGTTGATCTAGTCGCGATCCTTCCTGTCATCTGTGTTGTGTTATGGTAGTGAGAGCTAATGGAGTATTATAGAATATTTTTTTTCAGGCTTTGGCTGGAATGGTGATTGAGAAATACCCGTAAAGGGTTGTGCTGTAATAGGATTGAGTATCGAATTTGTTCGATAGGCCGGAGGGTAAGATGTGGAGTGACTTTGAGCACATGAAGGGTTTTGAAAAGGAAGCAGCTTTAGCTAATATGCATTGCCATTCTCAGGTGTCTTCTCGGCTGTATTTTCGTAACGATTTTATGGCTGTTGCTCGCGTTGTTAATCCAGAGTTATGCAGATGTACTTTTGAGCGACGGTCTTGTGTGAGAAGATTAAGATATATAGGGCAAGAAAATTTTGAACATGATTACAATGGCAGGAAGCGGCCTTATGTCTATGGGGATATATATAACTCTGTCGATTTTAACGGAGCGACATATTCGATTAGAGAGACAGGTATGATAACCGGAATGGCATATTTTGAAGTTGTGACTTAAAAATTTTCAAGGGCTGATGAACGAGTTGTGAATTTCAAAGTCCTTAATTTTACGCATTCTGATTCAAAGGTACTTCAAGAACGCCTCAATCCTGACAATCGGCTTGGGTGTCCAGTTAGGGCTTTAAATTGACTTATTGCTTTCCTTCGCTTTAAAGTGGGTATGACTTTATAGCAACATGTTTTGTTTCACTAAGAAATTGGCGCAGATGGCAAAAGTGATCCAGTGGAGAGTATATGCCGACAGTAATGCGAATTGGCTCATTGAGATTTCATTTTTATTCAGATGAGGGTAATGAGCCTCCGCATATACATATAGAAACGCCTGATGGTGAATGTAAATTTTGGCTGGATCCGATTAAACTCGCTCGTAATAAAGGAGTTCCTGCTCCGATGTTACGCACTATTGAAAGGCTTGTTTTTGAAAATATTGAATTGATAAAGGAGAAGTATAATGCATACTTTGAGTGAAGAACCAACAGCTATCAAGGTCTGGGTAGAAAAGAGAAGGATTTTTATCGAATTGACAGACGGCAGAGTCATTGGATTTCCTGCAGATCGTTTTCGTATTCTTTCAGAAGCAACAGATGAGCAGCTTAAAGGGGTTCATTTGAGGTTAAATGGATATGCGCTTCGTTGGGAAGATTTGGATGAAGACATCACTGTTGGCGGTATTGTAGCTGGCAATTTTCAGCTTCCATACCGTCAAGCCTCGTGAAGATTGTCATGGACCAGAAGGTGGGGCGATCATCAGCGAGGTTATCGTGCCCGGGATATCTGATTACGGACTGGTGTTACGACACGGCAAAGGGAGGTGGTCCCGCTACCTCCCCAAAAGTAATTGCGGATGAGTTGTCACTTTCATTTTTTGCTTGATTCTGCGGGGTCAAGAATGTAGGTCAAAAATTAGATATTGTTTTTGTTCTTAAATAGCTAAATTTGATTGATTTTAAAGAATTAGCTGCGACGTTTTTACTAGTCCCCCCTTCGACACCAAATAACAGAATAAGCCGTTGAAGTCACAAGCTTCAGCGGCTTTTTTGTTGTCGATGCTCTTTCAGTCAGCCGTGTTCGCAAAGTGCTGCTCAGAAGCCGCCATTTCGGTACAGGCGCCAGCAGCATGCGCAACCGCCG
>JBPOHB010000039.1:0-21453 GCA_052036055.1 Bacillota bacterium
CTATATTGATTGTCACTTCCGCATTTCACACATACAAGTATTTACGCCTGTGTGAGTTCCGAAACTACTTCATCTAAGTTTGCAAGCATCTCGTCAAGTTCAGAAAGCGATAAATCTGCCATGTGAGCGATACGGAAAGTCTTATCCTTGAGCGCTCCATATCCGTTTGACATCAGATATCCACGTTTACCCATGGCGGCATTCATCTCTGAAAAAGAAATATTCTTCGTATTGCTTACACATGTTACCGTCACAGAAAGGTGATCCGGATTCGAATACAGAGCGAAATTCTTGCGCGCCCATGCCTGCGCACGTGCAGCAAGCTTCTCGTGCCGTGCAAAACGCTCTTTCAGACCTTCCGCTAGAATTCTATCAAGCTGATAGTCAAGGGCATACATATGCGGTAAGCTCGGAGTAGACGGATATTGATATGCCTTTTCTTTTACGAATGTATATAGCTCTACATAATCAAAATACAGTCCTCTGTTTTGTATGGTTCGAGCCTTCTCGATTGCACGATCGGTAACAGATGCTATCGCCATGCCAGGAGGTAGCCCCAAACACTTCTGAGTCGAAGTAATACATACATCAAGGCCCAATTCATCAACAGGGATGTAATCGCCGCCCAGCGAGCTGACAGCATCCACACAAGAAATCACATCCGGATAGTCCTTAAGCACATCAGATAGTTCCTTGATCGGATTATGAACGCCCGTTGCCGTCTCATTATGTGTAATGGTAACTAAATCATATTTGCCCGTGTCCAGAACATCGCGAAGCATCTCAGGCGTTGTTACCTGTCCAAGCTCCGCGCGAAAAATATCTGCAGGCACGCCATTTGCAACACACATCTTGTACCAGCGTTCTCCAAAAGAACCGATTGAAAAAACCGCAGCTCTACGTGATGTAAAACAACGTACTGCCCCCTCCATCAGCCCACTGCCCGAGGACGTTGACAGAAGAATTGTATTTTGCGTAAACATAACCTTCTGAAGCTTCTCGGAAATGCTTTGCTGCAATGCGGATGCGTCCTTGGTACGGTGTCCGATCATCGGGGAAGATAGCTTTTCCAATACATCCGGACGAACCTCCACCGGACCTGGAATGAATAATCTTCTGTGCATGAGAATAGCCTCCCACTTCATTCATTTGAAAATGCTGACATCCTTATGATTGTAAACGGATTTCATCATTTTGACCAGTAGTAAATAGAACAGGATTTACACAAATATAATACGAAAACTCGTATATTTGTCTGTACACTTCGCTTTTTTGGCGCAGATTTGGCACAAGCAAAAACGAACGCCATCTGCTATTGCTGCAGATGGCGTTCGTCTTGATTTGCTTCTTGTTATGAGCTTGGATTATGTCGTGCTTGCAGTCAGGAGCTCTTGCGGAGGACAATAGATCTGATCTCCTGCGGCTGGGACATAATCTGCAGCCTTCCCATTATATGCAATAATAATCGCGATTCGCGAGTCCGTATTCGAGTCAAGAGAAATGTTGTAAACGGTATGGAAGAGATCCCACCACGTCCTGTGACCCGTACCAGCAGTGAATTGGAAAATGCAGATTGCATCAGCAGTTGATACGGATGCAGACGTCGTATCGGAGTAGCTCGGAGTCGTCGCATCAGAAGCTGCCGGCGTAACGGAGACCCCAGTAGTCGCATTCGAATCAGAAACGTTGACGGATGCATTTGTCTGTGTTGTCGTTACTTTAGCTGTATCATCCTTGCTGCACTGTTTTACGGCAACAGAAATTAAGATGATTACGCAGGCAAGGCAGGCAAGACCCAAGCCAATCATAAGTAATCTGCCCTTCTTATATGCGTCATCTGTTGTGCCATAATCAAAGCCCTGTTCTTGCTCAAAAATGTCCTTGGGCTGATTCTGTCTCTGCGAAGGTCCGGAACCGTTCCTATGCGCACCCGGCGGAGACTGGCGCGGTTGATTCTGCGTAACACGCGGATCTCGTGGCGCGCCGCCAGTAGCTGCTCCATATGATGGTGGCGGTGTATACGAGTAGCTCTGCGATGGAGCCTTGGGGGCTGGCGGATAGTCCGATCTGACATCGGCATCTTCCTCGTCAAGTGTATAAGATCCTCTCGCATATACGCCTGCATTATCATAACCATTCGGAGTATAGCTGTTCGTCGGATATGTTGGCGGCGCATACGTTGGCGCATCATAGATCGGCATATCCGGCATGTCATTGGTCGTTGATTTGACCGGAACAGGAGCTTCGGCAGATTCAAACGGAATAAAAAACGAACTTGCAACTTCTGGAGCAGGTGTTGGCTCAGCGGAAGTAAAATTCTGTTCATACGATGGATAGCCCGTCGGTCCAGCTTCCGATGAAGATGGCTGAATATTGTCATCGCCAAATACAAGAGGCGGCTTCTGAACCGTGTCTGCATCATCGGGAACATACTGCGGCGCATTGTCAATATATGAATCGACTTGTTTTGCCGCGAAGAAATCAGGCTCTGCATCTGCATGAGCTGGGGCAGTATATGGGGAAGATGCGAATGCATCTGGTGCCATCGCAGTATCAGGCTGTGTAGGGATACCATACTCCACTTCTGCAGGTGCTTGCGGGATAGCGAGAGCATCCGACTCCTCGACTTGAACAAATCCGCCGACATCCGTCGATGAAACGGTCTTCATTTCCGGTTCACCAAAAGGCTCTAGAGACTGATCCGCAAATTGTATCGGATCACTTGAGCTGACTTCTTCAGCAGCTGTCTGCTCGGCAAGCGGCATGACAAATGGATTCGATGCTTCGTTGCCGAAAAACAGTGGTTCTACAGTGGGAGGGACAACCGCAGCTACTACTGGTGTCGCTTCCGAAGTGGCTGGCGCCGAAGTAATAGGAACCTCAATTGCATCATCCTCAGCCGCATTATATGACTGCTGTCGACTCTTCTTGCCAAAACCAAACAGACCCGACTTCTCTTGCGAGGTAACACCCTCAACAAAAGAAATGACACACTGCATCGGAATACCTGGCATCTTGGCAGATGCCTCAGTAATAATTGATCCTGCCGCTTCGCACTGATCTTCCGATTCATAAAGAATGCGAAGAATCTCATGCTGGCCAAGTGAATCATATACTTCTCGGTTACACAGGAGGACACAATCATCCATCTTCAACTGCGCAATGTTCGAGCATAGCGCCGTTGCCGTCTTGTCAGCACAATAATTATAGAAATTATCAACCTTCTGCTTCTGTGTGTTAACAGGGTCAATGAGAATATCTGTTGATGTCAGTGGGAAAATGGTGTCGTCACGGTACAAAAAGGCCAGGCCCTTACCCATGGTAATCGCAAATGCTTCCGAATCCTTGACAATCACGCCAGCAAAAAAGGGCGCTCTTGTATTTTCTGACTGAAGCTTCATCCTTCCGGTAACAGCAACCGCCGAATTCACAAGATCCCCGATCTGATCGTCAAGCGATTTGCGGCCTGTCTTGATCTCGTTATAGAGCTTGCGTAGAGGCAAAGCATAGGCGGGTTCTACCGTTGGATCTCTGCCAGGCACATTCGCGCTTGAAAAGACGGTAAAGAAAAAACCGCGATCTTCCTTGTCAACAGTGATGTCCGCCGATCTAGATTCTCTCTTGCCAGAAAACCTTCCGTCCAAATAAAACGCATCCGTCAAATCAGACGCAGGGTAATATCGTGCTGTAATAGTCGTTGCAAGATGAGTAAGTTTAGCCATATATGAGCCTCCAGTCGACGTGAAAACGCAGATTCTTTACTTCCCGCTTACAAAAATCAAATCAAAAACATTTTGCTTCATTATACCATAATGAAAATTCTGGCAATCATTTCTTCTCGGAATTTGTGACTTTTATTCGTTATTTTCAATGAATTCATCCATGTACTTTTCGATAATCGGAAAAGGCGCCGCACCTATGTCGAGGTATGCCTCGTGAATATCTTTCTGCGTCACATCAGAATCCACCGAATCCGTAGCGTCTTCGAAAATCTCTTTGGTCTGTAAATATCCGAAACAATACGGCATCACATAACACGGAATCTCGATCGCACGATCATAACAGTATTGGGCGTATTCCGAATAGTATGCTTCCGACAAACCATACTGTTCGATATAGTCGATACAATCGTCATATGTCCACCCCTCGTAATTAACACCTATATCAATACGAGCCGGGATTAGGATATTCAAGATCTTATTCTCCGCATAAACATAATTGACAAGATCCTCGTCATAGCCTGCGCTTTTTAAGACATCTTCGCCGGCACACTCTGCCCAGCCTTCTGCGTAGCCAATGAAACTAGCTGTCCGCTGGTAATAGCTTGCGATATGTTCTGCATGATAGATAGCTTCATACATATGGCCTGGATATCCCTCGTGTGCAATTGTCTCAAGGACATTCTGATCTCCATCCATTGCCGACGGATTCGTAATAATCAGATTCTCTGATGGATCATCAATCTTGCAGGACAGGTATGCCGCGGGACTGAAATAATCTTGCAGAGCCTCCGGCACTTCTTTGAGCGTGACATTATGATCCATAATGGCCGGATAATCTTCCGCAATGGCAGATTCGCAATAATCCAGATTCTCCTGAATCGTTCCCATAGAAAAACTATAGCTATCATACGATGTCCAGAAAGCATCATCCGTGTTTGTCTGCGTAATTACATCAATATATCCGTCAATTGCATCATCGACATAGGAAATTGCATCATCAACGCTCATGTCAGAACTCGTCTCAGTCTTTAGCAGAAGCTCATAGTATTCTTTGCCATTCTCAAAGTTGCACAGACCTCCGTCATTTTCTCCTTGACCTTTCAGATCTGTAAACCCGTCAATTAGAAGCTGATATGCAGGGAAAACATACTCGTCCAAAATGGATTGGTTCTGTTCAATATAGGATTCCTTCTCTTCATCTGTCAGACCATCGACACCCTCAAGGCTTTCAGCAAAGCTTGAAATCAGAAAACAATCCTCTTCATCATCAAGAAAGGATTGGCAAGATGCAATGGTCGCATCCAAAACCGTATCCGATGCACCAAATCCTCTGTCCGCACGTTCTTGCTCAACCGTCATCAGGTCCTGATAGTAACGGTAAAAATCAGTCAATAGCAACAAGTAGTCGTCTACATCCTCTTTCGTCGCAAGCGTATACTCTGGCATGATTAGCGGCAGATTCGACTGGATTCCCGTTATTGAATTAAAGGGAGAGGAGTAGTAGAAATAATCTTCATATGCAAGCGCTTCGTTCAGATCATATTCGATGACATCATATTCAATCTGCTCTTGCTCCGTTAGTTTGTCGTAGTCAATCTCTTCCAATTGATCTTGGTATTCGGTATTTTTTTCCGTCTTCTCAAGGTATGAATCTTCATCAACATCGCCGAACGTAACCTCGTCCATAGCTATATCAAGTGCTTCCGGATTCTCAACTGTCAGGTTGAATGTCAGCGAATCGGAAGTGACCGAATCCGTAAACAGGGCAAAATCAATATCTGCAAGTTTATCTGAGTCCGATTTGCTTTCTTCTTTATCCTTCTCTTTCGTATCTCCACCCAAGATTGAACAGGAAGAGACAAGGAACATGGACGTGACAATCAGTAATGACAAAATGCAACTCAACGATTTACGAAATCTACTATTCATTTCAAATAACCTCCGAGATCAAAATCATTTATTATTTTGACATATAATTGCGAAAAAGTCACCGCGTAATTCGATTCTTAATAATATCGCAATAATAACGTTTGCATTTTCTTAACATCTTTTCAAACTACGTTGTTTTTTTGAATGATATAATTCATCTTGATAGTTTCATCGGGAGGACTGCATGAAATATACGATTCTTCTTGCGAAATGGGAAGCCAAACGAATCCTGACGAATTGGCATCAAACGATGACGCTTTTCCTTGTGCCTGCCATTGTACTTCTCGGAGCAATCTATCTTTTCCCTCTGCTAGTCGAGTATTTATCAACTGGGCATATGGGGACTCCACCAATCATCGTGGTGAATTCCGGAGATACATATGAAGCCTTCTCGGGAAGCGATAATTATGCGAAGGCTTACGAATATATCTATTGGACCTCCGATGAATATATCGATAACACAGAAAATGGCACTGTAACAAAATATATGGACGCAGGTTCGTTTTTTGTTTTACTCTCCCCAAATGCAGAGCTAGATCATTCCTATTCTACTGATGCGACGGACTTTGACGAATCCGTCGCCAGCTATTTTACTTCACGCCTCAACCAGACGACGTTTGAAGAGAATCTACCAGCAATATCGATTTACTATCAGCCCAATAATCTGATTGCATATTCCCTTGCAAAACAATATGAGAAGACTGTTTTGCCAAGATATAGTGATTATCTCCTTTCCGCTCTCGGCGGCGAAATATATGAGAAAGGCGGAGGGACGCCCTTCCAAATAGACGCATTCAACCCATACACGAAATTGATGGAATTTAGCAGCGTTGCCAACCCGGCAGGCGCAAGAGTCATTCCAGGCATTTTGATATTGCTGTTATATTACTGCATCTTCTCGCTTTCAACCGAGGTGCTTGCAACGGAAAGAGAGAGTGGATTTCTTGCCAAGCTCACACTTACCCCGATATCTGCACGGTCAATTCTGGTTGGGAAATCTTTGGCGGTCACCCTCGTGGCACTTGCCAGTGCGGCAACGACTTTTCTGGTACTACTGCTTGCATCGTGGACGAATCGATCCAACAATGCTCTTTCTCTCCTCCCTTTTGGTCTGCTTATTTCACCGATTCATATCCTTCTGATCTTCATTATCATGCTTTTTGCTGCCTGTCTCCTCTCCATTATCTGCGCCTTCATTATTATGGATATTAAGAAAATGCAGGATGTTGTCATGAATCTGCAAGTCCCTTTGCTCCTCTTCCTGTTTGACTTTTTTCTTCAGTTGTTTCGACCCTCTGGCAACGCATATTCCATCGAATACATCATTCCCGTACATAATTGTACGCTCCTCATTCATGATGTAATCGGAAATACCATGCACCCCTATCTGTTTCTTGTATCGCTTTCGATCGATTTGGGACTTGCCTATTTGCTTCTTCACAAAACACAAAAGAGCTTCACCCCGATTGGGTGTTAAGTATCATCAGGCGGAGGATTATATGATAGAAGTGTCGCATGTCAGCAAACACTATGAGAAACTCGTCAATGTCGTTAAGGATGTCTCTTTTACCGTCTCAGACGGAACCATTTTCGGTCTTCTTGGCCCAAATGGTGCGGGGAAAACTACTGTGATGCAGATGGTGGCTACCCTCCTTTGCCCATCGAGCGGTGACATTCTGATTGACGGGAAAAACACACGCGACAGGCAGCGCGAAATCCGCAGAATCATTGGCTTTCTGACCTCAGAAGTCAAGTTGGATCCCTTTTCGACGCCGGCAGATCTGTTTCGCTTTTTCGGCGAATTGTATGACATCCCATCGGACATTGTTAAGGAACGGCAGCGTATCAGTTTTTCCCGATTTGGGATCGACCCTTTTGCCAAGAAGAAAATCATTGAGCTCTCAACAGGTATGAAACAGAAAATATCCATTGCAATCAGCCTTATTCATAATCCGCCTGTCATCATTTTTGATGAGCCAACAAACGGGCTCGATATATTAACGGCAAGACAGGTCATTGATTATCTGCGCGAGCTTCGAAATGACGGGCATCTGGTCCTTCTGTCTACACATATTTTTTCTGTAGCAGAAGAATTATGCGACGAAGTTGCCATTATGGTGGACGGCCGCATCGTGGCACAAGGAACGGCCGAAAGTTTAGTTGAGGATACGGGAACATCGCGATTTGAGGATGCGTTCTTTGAGCTGTATCGGCAGCATCACAGGGAGTAATCATAATGAGAATAGTCTGGCTTCTTGCGAAAAAAACGTTTGCAAAAGGATCGAGAATGAAGACGCAAATGTCTAAAGCTACCTTTGTTATTTGCATCCTATTTCTTTTCGCCTTTTTCTGTCTTCTTGCCTCAAGTCTCCATACCTATCTCTATTCGTCTGACGATGCAGTGACAGCAGATCCCATCTATTACGTCGTGAATATGCCGGACTCTTTTGCCGAATATCTATCCTCTGAATATGATGAAGACGTCTTAGCTGATTGCGTGACAGAGACAAATCCTGCTTACTATGATTATTCTCATTATGACAAACTTCTCGATTCTGGAGAAGCAACCATTGTCCTTGTTTTCCCGACTGATTTCGAAGAGAATGTCCGAGATATCGACAGCACCGAGCGCCCTGAAATTATTACTTACTATTTGCCGTCAGATGATTTCTCCTATGATACGCACGAGGATTTTGTAAGTAATGTTCTTCCTGGTTATGGCGCATATCTGCAAGAGCAGTACGGGCGAATTGCCTTATCTGGCGATGTCTTCGCCATCTCAACAAGTCGTGATGATGCTTCCGTTTCGGAAGACAGCCCGATGGAAGAAGCTGTTGATGTTTTATCTCACATGTTGATTCCGTTTTTCTTGTTCATTTCCATCATATACGCTGCAATGGAATCTGGTGTAATGGCAATTGCCGGTGAAAAAGAGCGTGGCACTTTTGCCGCACTCCTTCTCTCGCCAATTCGGCGTATCGATATTGCGCTTGGAACGGAGATTGGGACAGTCATGCACGCCATGATTCCTGTGATGATTATGATTCCCATTTCGATGCTTCTCTGTGGTGCCATGACAATTGCGGCCTATTTGTCTCTTACACTGATTACGCTGTCAATGGCCATTCTTCTTTCTGCCATTGTGCTTATCATATCAATACTCAATCGGGGGATTGTCTCCGCTCAGACGAATTTCCTCCCGATCTTCTTCATTCTTCTGATTGTCTGCGTATCGGCCATGCAGAAGAATGCGGCGCCTTCCTATATTTACTATTACATTCCGTTTTTCGGGCACTTCTATGGCATCACTGCCATCCTTGTCGGAGAATACCCTCTTTATTATCTGCTGGGGCAGACGTTTATCTGTCTCATTTTCGCTGCCATTTTGCTGTATATTGCTGAGAAACTGCTGCATGTCGAACGTTTCACCGTCCTTCCTGACACCAGCATCGCTGCTGAACGCGAAAAGAAAGCTATCCGCAGAAATGCCGCGCTCGACAAGAAATATGCTGTGCCCGAGAAAAACAGAGTTTTCGGATATCACTTCACCAGTCGGAGAAAGTCTTATCGGCTATTACTGGATCATGTTTTTTTGCCCCTTACGATTCTGTCAATCGTTCAGCCGCTTGCCCTTCTTCTCCCGATTCTTTCATTCCTAAAAAAGAAAGAATCCTCAGAAACCATCATTCACTTCGTTGATGGTTCATCTATGCCCACTCTGTCAGATATGCTGGCAACGGTGGTTCGTGTTCTCAATCAGCTCATGACGTTTCAATCCTTTATCATCGGCATGAGTATCGGTTACCTTATCATTATTTTCATTTATGTGATCCTTGTTCGTGTATGGGAAAGAAGCCCGCTGTCTACAATGGGTCTTGCATCTCGTGATATCCACGGAAATCGGGCGGTTTTCTGTTATGTCCGGGGCCTTATTATTGGCTTCTTGATGTTATCTGCTGTATATGTGCTAATCCTTCTTACCGGGCAAGCTCACGCAACTGGTATTGGACTTGATCAATCAAGCATAGGGTTCTTCTTCTGCTATCTCCTCATGTGGATTCCACAAGGTGCCTCGGAAGAGATCATGCTTCGCGGCTTCATGATGCCACATGTCAGCGCTCGCTTCGGAAAAGCCGCTGGCGTTATGATTACATCTGTCGTATTTAGCTTGCTGCACACGGGAAACGCAGGCTTTGCTGTTATACCGCTGATAAATCTCGCGCTCATCGCTTTGTTTTTTGCGCTATTATCCCTTCACACAAATGAGATTTGGACAGTATGTGCTGCGCATAGTGCCTGGAATTTCTCCCAAGGCAACTTATATGGGATGCAGGTAAGCGGAACACAAAATGCGGCGCATCTGGTACATACTGTATATAGTGATAAGTCTTCGGATATTCTGACAGGCGGTGATTTTGGTCCAGAAGGCGGACTCTTCGTAACCGCAATTGTCATAATTTCTTTGTTGATTTTGCTTGCTATCAGGCATAAACTGAACAAAACAACTCTGTAATACGAATATGCAAGGAGACTCCTATGTTAACCGCTCATAATGGTGCTGACAGTGCGCAGCCAATTATTGATATACATACCCATGTTTTTCCACCCAAAATTCTAAAAAAAGCCGTGGCATCTATTGGCAGTTTCTACGATTTACAGATGCACTTGGATGGCACGCTTCAGACACTAATCGATGAGAGTATCCGGGCAGGAATCACGCACTCTGTCATTTTCTCTACAGCAACAGTCAAGAAACAAGTCTCCTCCATTCACGAATTCATTCATGGTCTTCAGGAGGCGTCAAATGGTCGACTGATCGGATTTGGCACCCTGCATCCAGACATGACATTTGATGAGATGCAGTCAGAGATTCTGCATCTTCAGGCGCTTCATCTTCGTGGCATCAAGCTTCACCCCGATTTCCAGAAAGTTCCCGCCGACTCAGCCGCCGTCTTCTCCATAGCGCAGGCAGCGGAAGGGAGACTTCCCATCATCATACACGCCGGCGATTACCGTTATGACTTCTCCCACCCAAATCAGATCAGAAAGCTTGCTTTGGCTTTCCCGGAACTCATCATAATCGCCGCTCATTTTGGCGGTTGGAGCGAGTGGCACAAGGCCCCTGAGGCGCTTTCTGGACTTCCGAATGTATATGTGGACACATCAAGTTCCCTCGCCTTCATCTCGCCAGAGAAAGCAAAAGAGCTCATTTCCTGCTATGGAGTGGATCATGTTCTTTTTGGAAGTGATTATCCCATGTGGGGAGCATCCGAAGAGCTTTCTCGACTGAATCGCCTTGGCCTGTGCGAGAAGGATATGAGAATGATTCTTTATGATAATGCAGCTAAGCTTCTTGCACTTTCTTCCTTTTCAAGCGCAATATAGTCAATTTTCCCGACTGTCGTCTGCGGTAGTTCCCTGCGGAATTCAATACAGATAGGTCTGGCATACGCAATTAGGTTCTCTGAGCAAGCATGTGTTATTGCTTCCTTGACTGACTCTTCCTCTTGTCCATCGTTTTCAAGAACAACAAAGGCCTTAATCACATGTATTCGGTATGGGTCAGGCACGGCAATCGCGCATGCCGATCTTACGCCCTTAACTTTGGCAATAACGCCTTCTATTTGTGTCGGAAAAACAGGCACGCCAGAAACTTTGACAATGCGCTTCAGTCTTTGCAGGAAATAGAAATAACCGTCGTGATCCATATACCCGAAATCACCTGTATGAACCCACAGCCGGTTATCTGCGTGTCGGTGAATCGCTTGCTCCGTCGCCTCTTGATCTCCTAAGTATTCCAGCATCATGGTTGGACCGCTGACACAGATTTCACCATGCTCGAGTGGAGAGAGTTCTTCTTGGGTATTCGGCTTCACAATCTTCATAAGAATATCCGGTAGCGGCAGACCAACCGAATTATTCCTGCTCTTATATTCTGGATTCACACAGCAGACAGTCACTACTTCCGTCAATCCATACCCTTCTCTCAAAGCGATTTTCGCGCCTCTTGCCCCTAGAAATTCCTCAAAACGCGTTTTTAGATCCTCCGTCAAAGAGTCGCCTCCGCAAAAACAACATCGGATGCAGGATAGATCGGCATTCTCCAGATGTGTACTTTTGAGTAGTCCTTCATATAGGGTTGGGACAGCCGCTATGAAAGAGGGCCGTTCACGAAGGATAATCTTGGCTAAGCTGTCCGGCGTAAATTGCGGTACGAGTATGGCGCAGATCCCCGTGGAAATCATTGTATGAAGTCCCATACATAAGCCGAAACCATGGAATAGCGGCAAAATCGTTACCATAGACATTTGTACAGGCTTGCCCGTTACAAAGGGGTCTTCAACATTCACAATTTGCGCGCCCTGAACCGCAAGCACATTCATATTATGTGACGATAATACAATCGTTTTTGGCATTCCTGTCGTTCCTCCGCTATGCAGATAAATGGCAGGATCAGCCGCACGAATTGGGCTTATATACAGAGAATCTTTGTGGTTTTCTTCCTTTGTTTTTCCCAGTAGCATAAATTGCTTCCACGTAACAAGCGTTGCAAGCTTCGGAAGCTTCGGGATTTTCCTGCCTTTGCTTATATAGAAACCGAATCTTTTCGCAGGGGAAAGATAATCGCCAATCGATGCAACGACTATATTTCTTATCTCGGCCGTCATCAGCATCGAGAGACTCTTTGCAAGAAAGGCATCGAAGATAAGGATGGTCGTGCTATTTGTTGATGTAATAAATTCGCAAAGCTCTTTCGCGGGCGTCTTGGGATGAACCATGTTGGCTATTGCGCCGATCTTATTGACGGCATAGAGGAAAATGACTGCCTGCGGCATAT
Source organism: Bacillota bacterium (assembly GCA_052036055.1). Classification (GTDB taxonomy): domain Bacteria; phylum Bacillota; class Clostridia; order Saccharofermentanales; family Saccharofermentanaceae; genus Firm-13. The sequence continues at coordinate 12,490 of JBPOHB010000039.1, forward strand.
TCGGCAGACAAATTGTTGCGACTTCGCCCTTCTGGATTCCGTACTTCTGAAGAGAAATGGCCGCTTCGTCAACAAGCTTCAGAAGTTGCGCAAAAGAGATATGCGTCCCTTCAAATGCGAGAGCAACTTCCTTTGGGAAAGTATGCGCTGAGCGCATAAGCATCTCATATATTGTCTTCTCTGGATATGATAATGATTCCGTCATTCCAGGGTCATAGTTTTTGAGCCAGGGTTTACTCATTCATTTTCCCCTTTCAGCATTTGAAAAGTACTCTTATTTTATCCTTTGTTCGCGAAAAAGTGTAGAAAAATCGGCAGAAATTTATGATTCCTATCCATCTTTCTTATCTTGCTATTTAGCGATTCCCATCCTCATCGCATGAATAGGCATCGGCAACGCCAAATATCAGCGCAGATACATCCTTCATCGCTTTTGACCCTGAAAACAGATCTGCTCCGTTTTTGCAATAATCGTATACGCATGCTGATCAAGCATGTGCACTTTCTTAGTCGCAACTACACATTTTTACCTGTTGCTTTTGGCGGTCATACCCTTTGAAATGGTATACTATACTGGAAATGAAAATGACAGGAACAACAACGATTTTCCTTACCCGTATGAAAGGGAGATAGTAAATTGGCAAAACAAAAGACCATTTATGTATGCAGCTCTTGTGGATATGAATCTTCCGGATGGCTCGGGAAGTGCCCGTCCTGTCAAGCATGGAACTCGTTTGTAGAAGAGAGGTCATCACAAGACCCTGTCTCTAGCAAGCCATCCAGACGGGAGGGTTGGGTGAGCGGCAAGGATACAATCCTGCTCTCTGACGTTCGCACGGGAGAAGACATTCGATTCACGTCTGGTCTTCCCGAACTGGACCGCGTCTTAGGCGGAGGATTCGTATCTGGTTCACTTGTTCTTGTTGGTGGTGATCCGGGAATTGGCAAGTCGACGCTTCTCCTTCAAGTTAGCCATCTTGCAAAGGTTCACGGCGAAGTCCTCTATGTATCGGGCGAGGAGTCACAGACACAGATCCGACTGCGTGCTACACGTCTATCGATTGCTACTTCGCATATTACACTTTGTACGCAGACAAGCTTTGACGAGGTTTCCCGTACGATTTCCTCTATGAGGCCTGCCCTTTGTATTATTGATTCTATTCAGACACTCTATTCGGATGAGCTTTCTTCTGCACCTGGCACAGTTAGTCAGGTTCGCGAGGTTACCGCAGGCCTTCTTCGACTTGCCAAGAGTCTGCAGATTACCATTGTCCTTGTTGGACATGTCACCAAGGACGGCACGCTCGCGGGACCGCGGGTGCTTGAACACATGGTTGATACCGTTCTGTATTTTGAAGGAGAGAACAGTAGTCCTTTCCGCATGCTCCGCGCTGCAAAGAATCGCTTCGGCGCAACAGGGGAACTTGCTTTCTTCGAAATGACGGATGTCGGTCTGCTTGAAGTCGAAAATGCATCAACGCTCCTTCTATCGGGTCGTCCGATTGAAGTGGCCGGATCGGCGGTTACTGCATGCATGGAAGGAACTCGTCCGATCCTTGTTGAGATTCAGGCACTGATGAATCCTACAGCCTATTCCGTTCCGCAGCGGATGGCTCAAGGCCTAGATCGCGGGCGAGTCGGCATGCTTCTTGCCGTTTTAGAGAAGAAATTCCGTGTTGGAACGAACAATATGGATGCCTACATCAATGTTGTCGGGGGCTTGCGAATTACGGAGACAGCCTCTGATCTTGCCATTCTTGCTGCCGTTTTTTCCGCAATGAAGGATCGCCCGATCCGTCCAGCCACCATCGTGCTCGGCGAAGTCGGGCTAACGGGTGAGATAAGACCCGTCTCCGATATCGAGAGACGAATCACGGAAGCGTATCGCATGGGTTTCTCAACCTGCATTCTTCCCGGAAGCAACAAATCGCATCTAGCGAGAATTCATGGTAGATCCAATGATTCGGTTACCAAGGATAAAACGGACACGCCTCTTCTTCCTGAACTCATCTTCGCGGATACGCTTTCCGAAGCAATGGATGTCTTATTTGTCACGACAGGCAAGGTTCAGACGAATCGAGGTATAGGAAGATGACTGAAGAAGGAAAACCCGAGGTTCATGTATACGTAATCGTTCCGGCCGCAGGACAAAGTAGACGAATGGGAGTTGGAACAAACAAGCAATTTCTCCTAGTCGCTGGCGTACCCGTACTCGCCCGAACCCTTCTCGCATTTTCAGAATTTGAAGAAGCAATGCGGCAAGTGGGGCCCTTCGTACTACATGTTGTTGTTGTCACATCCCAGACACTTCTCGATGAGACAACTGCACTCATCAAGGCTCATAACATTCACTTTGTCGAAGCAACAATCGCAGGAGGAGAAACACGTCAGGAATCCGTCTTCCTTGGTATACAAGCCCTCGCGCGTTTACCACGGCCACCTGTGCCGGAAGATATCGTATTTGTTCATGATGGCGCACGATGCTTCGTAAACAAAGAAATTCTGCATCGCTGCTTGTGTGGCGCGACTGACCACGGCATCTGTGCCGCCGCCGTTCCCGTCAAGGATACAATCAAGCAAGTCGTTAATCATTCTGGTGGAAAAGTACAGGTAACGCCAGACCGTGAATCTTTATTTGCCGTCCAGACGCCCCAGGCGTTTCGATACCAGCTACTGGTAGAATCCTATTTGCATGCAAAGGATACGGGCATCATCGCAACGGACGATACATCTCTAGCGGAATCCTTAGGATTTGCCGTCTATCTTGTTGAGGGTGCCTACAGTAATGTGAAAATAACCACACCGGAAGATCTGCTTTTCGCTAAACTTCTCCTTGAGAAGAAAGAGGACGACAGACCGTAATGGCACACAAGACCATAACGCCGTCTCCTCTGCCAAAATCGCTGAGTCCCTCACCCGAAGTCGCCGTAATTCCGATCTCATTGGGAGAAATTGCGATCATTTCTGCAACAGAATTTCGAATGAGCGGTATATGTGATGATAGTATGGGTCTTTTGCATTCCAGAGAAAAGGATACGTGTGTAATTTTGTTCTCGCCCAAATAGGAAAGAGCTCTTTTCAGGTATTCTCTGCTATCTGTGATTCCTTGATTCTTACACATATCATCGGCAATGTCGCCTAAAATATTCACGCACGTTATCCCGGAAATTGCATTCGTCAACGCATGCAAAACGACATCTCCGTCGCTGTTCGCCTGAAATCCCGGACACCCTGGAATGTCGACACCACCCAGAACAAGTTTCTTGTTTCTTTTCTCAGGATCGTTATTTGATTCGAATCGGTGACTGTCCTGGCCGATTGCATATACATATGAAAAGTCCATACACGCGCCTCCGTTAATTACATTCACAACATCCGTTTGGGGAATCACGAGACTCCTGCGTTCTCCAGAACCCAATCTCTCAGTTCATCATCCGTCCACGTCTGACCATCCGTACTTGCAAACGAAGCCTTCACCACCCCATCATCAACGATAACAAAGTCTGGAAGTGCCTCGATCGAAAACTCGGCAACTAACTCTTCTTCCTGTATGGCATCAATAGAGACGAATAAAATACTATCGTGATAATCTTCTTCCATGTTCTCGATTTTGGCTGTGGTCTGTCCTGCGTCCACCGACATCCCTGAATAAAAATACAGACAAACCGGAATCGGTGAAGCCGCAATCAGTTTAGACAGATCCGTAACCACCCGGTACTGCACACCGGCGCCTTCGGTCTCACCTTCCATATCTTCATAGACCATTGCCGAAATAGAAGCATTGTACGAATAATCGCCCAGATAGGATGAATAGTCACCCAGATCCGTGTTGCTTTCCTTCTTCGAGCAAGATGTCACACAAAGAGTCACAAGAAGAATTCCGACAATCCATATTTTGTGCGAAGACATAATTAAGAATCGATTCATACGTCAGCCTCATTATACTTCATATGCTTTACTTCGAAAGTAATTCTTCAATCTGCTCTGCTGTATGACGCAAAATGTCCGTGTTGATTTTTTCAATTTCGCCTTGATCAACGAGCTTAGTCACAGATGGATCAATCGGAACCTTGTCGAAAACAGGCACGCCCAATTGCGCAGCGGCTTTATCAACACCGCCTTCACCGAAAACCGACATCTTCTCACCACAGTGCTCACAAACGATATAACTCATATTTTCTACAAACCCAAGAATCTTCACATTCATCATAAGTGCCATATTTCGAGCCTTATTAACAATCATCGACACCAAATCCTGCGGTGTTGAAACCAAAATAATCCCATCAAGTGGAATCGATTGGAAGACGGTAAGTGGGACATCCCCGGTGCCTGGCGGCATATCAACAAGTAAGACATCAATCTCATTCCAGATCACTTCCGACCAGAACTGCTTCACAACGCCAGCGATAACAGGCCCGCGCCAAATAACAGGAGCTTCTTCATTCTCCATTAGTAGATTAACAGACACAATCTGGATGCCAGAATGTGAAACCGCAGGGATCATCCCATCTTCACTTCCCTTAAGCTGTCCACTGAGTCCGAACGCTTTCGGAATAGACGGACCAGTCACATCAGCATCCAAAATACCAACCCGATAACCATCCCTGGCAAGCCTTGCCGCAAGAATAGATGTGACAAGCGATTTGCCGACACCACCTTTGCCGCTGCAAATTCCATATACCTTCGAAACCTTCGACTTGGGATGAAGAGGCTCGATCATCGATTTCTTCTGAGATGAAGAATCACTCGGACATGAGCCCGATCCCGCCGAACCACATTGATCTTTACTCTTACATGAATCACACGAAGACATACATTCCTCCAAAAATACCCACGGATCATTAGCCGCAGAAGATTGCCACTATTCTATCATGAAAATGTTCCGCAAAACGCGAAAACCACACGACCGCCACAAAGCCTTTACATTTGTGCGCACATAATCCAGTAGCCAGATTCTTTGCACAAAATCTCGCAATTTCCGAAAAGTTCTTCCATATGTGCAAGGCTTGACGGCGCACCTTGCTTCTTCTGAAGTACGACATAAAGAAGACCCCCCGAAGAAAGGTGTTCCTTCGCACCATCATAGAACGAAAAAACCGTTTTCTTTCCCGCGCGCACCGGCGGATTTGTGATTACAACATCAAATTGACCTTCGACATGATCCCATCCGTTTGATAGAACAACGGATACGAAGGAACAATGATTCTGCTTTGCATTATCTTTTGTAAGCGAGACCGCTCGCTGATTTATGTCGGCCATAACCACATCCATCGCAGGAAGTGCCCGTTTCATTGTAATTCCCAAAACGCCATATCCACAACCAAGATCAAGAAGTCGGCCTTTCCGGATACCACGGCTTTTCAGATCTGAAATCGCCGTCTCCAGCAGAAGGCGCGATCCGAAATCAACTTGTTTTCTTGAAAATACATCCGCATCGGATGTGAACAGAAGATCAATGCCCGCAATACGCGCCTCAATCTCCTTCTTATCCGAATCAGATGTCGGAACCTCATCAAAGTAATGTGCCATGATTCCCTTCCTTATTCCATAATCTGTCAACCTTCGCTCTTCGAAGAAAAAAGAGAAACGGCAGCCCAATCGCATATACGACAACCGCTTCACTCGCGCCGATACTCAAGATGCAAAGGCCAATCATTTTTAGTGTTACTGACCCGTCAGCCAATAGATACGTCAGATATGTCCCGACAATCAATGCGTTACATAGAACGGGGGGGATAAGCGATACCACATCTCTGAGTATAGGCTTAAGCCAATCTCCCTTAGCAAAAATCGACCGTGTCCACGTCGCCGCCAAAAGGGTAGCCAGCGAACCGAAAATGATGTCAATCGGTCCAAGATTATCCGGATTGAGCAGATTTGACAGGAAGCAACCAATTGTGAGTCCGGGAATCGCCGCTGGTGAAAAAATGGGAAGCACCGTCATGATTTCGGCGAGCCTGAATTGAATGGGTCCGAAAGCAAACTGAGCAAATGGTAGTGTTAACACAACATAAAGTGCCGCGATAACGCCAGACGTGGCAAGGTAACTTGTCCCAAAGACAGAGTGTGAACGTTTCTCTTTCATAGTTCCTCCTAAATTGTGTATGAGTCGAAGTGTTGTCGACCGGAGATAATTCAGGGCGGCCCAAATTGATAAATAGTCAAACGGTGTCCGCATCCCGTATTGACTATATAGAAAACAGCTCCAAAATGCAAGCGAGCGATTTTTTGCAACGCAACAAGATTACACAAAATTCTGTTGCAATCGCAAAAAATCTTGTTTATTTTGTCTGCTACGATTGGATTGAATCTATCAGATGAAAATACTACTATTAGTCCGAAGTATTATTTCCATATATGAAAGTTGAGGTGCATTATGACAACGAAGAAGATCTCGCAAAATAGTGATGCTGTGATTGCAAAAGTTCCTCTCAAAGCAGATATGAAGAAGACGTCAAAGGCGGCATCCGTAACCACCGATAAGAAACCTACAGCCAAAGTACTGCCAGCAAAGAAGGCAACCACGAAGAAACCTGCCTCCACGAAGGCTCCAATCCCCCATACGTCATCTGAGGCAAATATCTATATTGAGTTCTCCGGGCGACAGTTCAACACAGGAGAGATCGTCACAGCGATTAAGGAACAACACAAAAAGACAAATAGTAGCTCAATTGATACGCTTGCAATTTACATCAAGCCAGAAGATTGTGTAGCTTATTACGTCATAAACGATCAGGTAGAAGGCAAGCACATTCTTCTCTGATTCATACTTATAGCAGATAACAAAATACGGCAGTCACGCACTTATCCGCGTAACTGCCGTATTCGCTTTCTGTCAGGTCTCGCGCCGCTTATTCGGAAATTGCTTTTTCGTTTAATAACCGAAAAGAAGCCACTCCGCAGGTTCGTTGGTTCGATGTTGCTCTGGAAAATCGGGTAGGAGCCCGGTCATTATTTGACCGGGCGACCTCCCACAGCACCGTACGTACCGTTCGGTATACGGCGCTTCCAAAGTTTACACGTTATTTAGCAGAATAACATTCCAGAAAACCGAGATATCCGGCACGCCTGATCAGGTCGTTGGATAGGACTCTTGACAAAATGGGGCTATGGGCTGTTCGCCAGTAGCCTTTTCTTGTGTTCGCCCACATCCACGCCTGTTCCTCATCCAAACCTGCTCGTTTGAGGTTTGCATAGCGTGTCCTTATTTTCTTCCATCGTTTCCAAGTTGCCATGCGTATCCGGCTTCTTAACCATTCGTCCAATGCCTTTAGTACGTTCTTTGCATCTGCCTTTTGGAAGTAATTCGTCCAGCCTCTGACCACTTGGTTAAGTCTGTCCTTTCGCTCCTGAATCCCCATTCCGTTGCTTCTTCCCGTTACCTCACGGACTTTGTCCTTGAGTTTCTGGATGCTTTTCGGATGAATTCGAAGTCTTCCCTCTCCTCGGTGAATGTAAAAACTGTGCCCTAGGTACTTCACATAGTTGACGTGTGCGACTTTCGTCTTTTCCCGGTTCACCTTTAGGAATAACTTCCCCTCGATGAATGGGAGTGTGTGCGCGAGTGTGCGCTGTGCTGCTTTCTTGCTCTTGCAGAAGACCATCAGATCGTCTGCGTAGCGAACATAACGGTGTCCGCGCTTCTCGAGTTCTTTGTCGCACTCGTTGAGCATAATGTTCCCCAGTAGCGGACTTAATGGCCCTCCTTGCGGAACTCCTTCCGGACTTTTCTCAAACGCTCCCTTAACCATGACCCCTGCATTTAGGAATCTGTGGATCAGGGAGATCACCCGTCCGTCCTTTATCGTTTCCGACAGGATCTGGATGAGCTTGCTTTGGTTGACTGTGTCGAAATACTTTTCCAAATCCATATCGACTACATATCGGTAGCCCTCTGTTATGTTGGTCTGGCATCTCTTCAGTGCATCGTGTGCACTCCGTTTCAGTCGGAATCCAAAGCTGTTGTCCGAGAACTGTTCCTCGAAGATCGGGGTCAATACTTGGCAGACCGCCTGTTGGATAAGCCTGTCTGCGACGGTTGGTATTCCCAGCTTTCTGGTTTTTCCGTTGTCTTTGGGTATTTCTACCCGACGCACGGGTTGTGGACGGTATTTCCCATCCCGAAGGGATTGCAGGAGTTCTTTCCGGTTTTCTCTCAGGAAGGGCAGAAGTTCATCCACCTGCATACCGTCGATTCCACCTGCGCCTTTGTTCCTCTTAACCTGCTTGTAGGCAAGGTTCAGATTCTCTCCGGCTAGAATTTGCTCGAGCAAGCCTTCCGTCTGCTCGTTCGTGTTGGTGATGTTGTTTTCAGCTATCTTTTGTGACGTGCACACTTCCGCATTCTCTTCCTGTTCCGCAGGTACCCTTTGCAGATAGTCTTCCATTTGAAGTTGTCTGTGCTTCTCCTTGTCACGGTCAGTAGCTTTCATTTACTCTCACCTCCTTTGGTTCCGCCCTTCCCAGCGTGTCGCGACACTCTGGTACTATGGCTTCTGCTGACTTCTCGCGATAAATCTTGTTTCAACCGGGTTTCTTACTCTGTTTCAACCCGTCCGCGAGATCTCCCACGGTAAGACGATTCACTTTCGTTCCATGCACCCGCCTCATTTACGCTTGCACATCTGTGTAGCTTTAGGGCTTTGACTTGTATAGCAGCCTCACCCTATGCTTCGCGCCTTATAAGATTCGTGTTCCTCAGGTCGGAACTTTGCCGCCGGCTTCCTTCAGATTCCACCTCACGATGGACACCCTTGCCTTAAGCTAATGGTTGGTCGCTACATACCTCCATAACGGACTTTCACCGTCAAGTTAATCGCCATGCGTGGCGCACTACAAAAAGCACCGATGAGAACTTCATCGGTGCTTTTTTCAGTCACTCTTATCCGCTAATACATATACGAAGTTACTTCGCTTTGGCCTGCGCAACCGCCTTTGTAATCGCAGCATGTAGGGAAAGCTCTG
>JBPOHB010000146.1:0-5317 GCA_052036055.1 Bacillota bacterium
TTTCCCGTCCCTTGCCGGAGGCTTTTCTGATCCGCGCGTACGCATACATATTGAGGACTGACTGCGCTACATTCGCTCGCACGAGAACGAATACGATCTGATTATCGTTGATTCGACCGATCCGTTCGGGCCGGGAGAAGGCCTTTTCACAAAAGAATTCTATGGGAATTGCTATAAGGCACTTACCGAAGACGGGATATTAGTCAATCAGCACGAATGCCCTTACTATCCGAAGTACGCGCATGCGATGCAGCGGGCACATAAGAGAATACAGAGTTTCTTCCCGATATGCAAAGTATACCAAGCTCACATCCCAACGTATCCTTCCGGACACTGGCTCTTCGGATTTGCATCAAAGAGAATCGATCCCGTTGCGGATTTGGATGCTGCGGCGTGGAATGCAAGAAATCTTGCGACAAGGTACTATAACACAGATCTGCATGTAGGCTCATTTGCCCTGCCCAATTATGTCAGGGATCTTCTCACGTATTGAGGAGTAATTATTTCTTTGCTTCGTCCGTAGGATCTCTCGGGATGACGGAGTGATTGTTCTTAACGGTACAGAGGGTGACAATCGTCTGTGTCTTTTGCACACCGGACACGCTCTTTATTCTTGTCAACAAGCGCTCAAGGGTCTCCGTGCTTTCTGTCACAATCTTGATCAAGTAATCGAAATCACCTGCAAGATAGTGACATTCCAGAATCTCATCCTGCGTATTAACAAACGCGACAAAATGCTCTGAAAAATGAGGCTTCTCTAAGCTTATGAACATCATAGCAGTCAGCTTCATATTTAATGCGGACGGGCTGACGATGGCCGTATATTGCGTGATGATTCCAGCGGTCTCTATTTTGCGGATACGGTCGCTTGTCGCCGGAATGGACAAATTGACCTTGGCGCTGATTTCGGAAATGGATGAACGTGCATTCTTCTGTAAAATCGTAATGATCTGCCTATCGATTGAATCCATAATGTCCCCCTATCTTAATCGAAAATATCAATAAGAATATGCCTGAGATGTCATATATATAGGGTCTCGTATTTTCACCATTGAAAAACGAAAATTATCACTATTCTACGAAAAAATGATTGCATATGCAAGAGAGAACATTAATTTTTTCGGTTTTTATTTCACAAAAGATTGAATTTCGTAAAAAATTAACGCATGAATGGCAATTACATATTGTTGCGTTCGGACGCATGAGGGCGTTTCCTGTATAATGTTAAGAAAAATCAAATTGCACGCGCTATGCCTTTTAGGAGGAAATATGGATTTCACCTCACTTCTTGCCACTGAGTTTTCTCTTGGTTCAGAAAATACAAAAAATACAATTGCCCTTCTGGATGATGGGAATACGATTCCGTTTATCGCTCGTTACCGTAAGGAAGCAACAGGCGGTATTGATGATCAGGTTTTACGCCGTCTGTCGGATCGCCTTGAAGCGCTTCGTGCGCTCGAAACGCGAAGGCTTGATGTTCTTCGTCTGATTGGCGAGGTGGGGCTTCTGACGCCCGATATAGAAAAAGAAATTTCTGCCGCACAGACCATGACAAGCCTTGATGATATATACAGACCTTTTCGCCCTAAGAGACGCACACGCGCATCAATGGCAAAAGAGAAGGGCCTTGCGCCACTCGCAGAAGCTTTGCTTTCCAAAAAAATGACCGATGATGCTCTTCTTGCGGTAGCCGACGCGTGCCTGACAGGCGAGAATAAAGCATCAGATCGTGAAGAGGCCTTTGCAGGGGCGATGGACATAATTGCAGAACAGATAAGTGATCATGCACATCTGCGGGATCGGCTCCGAAACATTTTGGTACGTACGGGTCGCATCGTCTCCAAAGGACGAAAGAAGGGCGAATCCGTCTATGAATTGTATTATGATCACAGTGAAGCCATTGAACGTGCCGCGGGGCATCGCATTCTTGCAATGAATCGCGGAGAGAAGGAAGAGTATCTCTCCATTTCACTCGAGATGGACGATGACCTGGCACATTCGCATATCCTTCAGGTATTTCCTTCTGGCTGTAAGCTTGCTGCGGGATATCTGGCGAAGACGGCGGATGACGCTTGGAAGAGACTTCTCCTGCCGTCACTTACAACAGAAATCCGCACGGTACTGACCGACCGCGCGGAGGATGAAGCGATGTGTGTTTTCTCGCAGAACCTGAAAAATCTCCTTATGACGCCACCCATGCGCGGCCATGTGGTGCTTGCGCTAGATCCGGCATTTCGTACGGGGTGTAAGCTTGCCATCATCGATCAGACAGGGAAGCCGCTATACACTGGCGTGATTTTTCCGACACCGCCGCAGAACAAAGTGGCGGAAGCAGAACAATGTCTTACAGAACTTTTCGCGAAGTATGCTGTCACGATGATTGCAATCGGGAATGGGACGGCATCACGAGAGACGGAGAAATTTGTGTCGACTCTCCTCCAACGCGAGAAATCTTCCATTTTGTACTATATGGTTAATGAAGCGGGTGCGTCTATCTATTCGGCTTCTGAGCTAGCAGCTTCAGAATTCCCAGAGCTCGATCTGACGAAGCGAAGTGCCATCTCAATCGGACGGCGACTGCAGGATCCGCTTGCCGAGCTTGTGAAAATCGACCCCCAGTCAATCGGTGTCGGTCAATACCAGCATGATATGAATCCCAAGAAGCTTGCACACAATCTTGGCGGCGTCGTCGAGGCGTGTGTGAATGACGTAGGCGTCGATCTGAATACGGCCTCAACCTCCTTGCTTTCCTACATTGCAGGCATCACAAAACCAATCGCACAGAATATTGTCTCCTTTCGGGAAGAGAAGGGTGCCTTCAGATCAAGAGAGGAACTCAAAAAGGTACCCAGACTCGGACCGAAGGCGTATGAGCAGTGCGCCGGGTTTCTTCGCGTTCCAGACGGGGTCGAACCGCTTGATAATACATGCGTGCATCCAGAATCGTATCCGCTTGCACGTGCTATACAAGCTTCCTCCAAACCCATTCATAAGGAAGAGATTGCCGCTCGCTTTTCAGTTGGGCTACTAACCCTTGTTGATATTGTGGCCGCTCTTGAGAATGAAGGGTTCGACCCGCGTGCGAAACTTGCGCAGCCCGTGATGCGTGTTGATGTGATGGACATAAAAGACCTTACAGCGGGTATGATACTTGCAGGTGTTGTGAGAAATGTTTCGGCCTTTGGTGCTTTTGTGGATATTGGGGTTCATCAGGACGGGTTGGTACATGTCTCAGAAATGGCAGATAGATACATTTCGAATCCTCTTGCGTTTGTTCGTGTCGGACAGTCAGTTAAGGTTAAGGTATTGGCAATTGACGAGAAAAAGAATCGGATTTCTCTATCCATGAAGGGAATGAACGGGTAAAGAATTCTCATTTACGGACGAAATTTTCATTCGCGAGGAACGCCCCCATCACAGGATTTTTTCTAAGAAATCACATTCGTCCTTTACGCGAACATACGTTCTGTGTTATCATGACTTTACAAAAGCGAAAATACGTTCGACTTCGAGAAGAAGGGTTTTGTGAAGAGGTGGCAATATGGATGTTATGGAGAAGCTTACCATCCTGACCGATGCGGCGAAGTATGATGTGGCCTGTACATCAAGCGGCGTGGATCGTTCGGGGCAACCTGGGAAGATTGGGAACGCCTCTGCAGCCGGGATCTGTCATAGTTTTGCGGCAGACGGACGCTGTATATCTCTTCTGAAGGTTCTCATGAGTAACGTCTGCATATATGACTGTAAGTACTGCATCAACCGCATATCCCATGAGACACCTCGCACATCGTTCACACCGGAAGAACTTGCCGATCTGACAATACAGTTCTATCGGAGGAACTATATTGAGGGACTCTTCCTAAGCTCTGGGGTTATGAAGAATCCGGATTATACAACGGAGCAGATGATCCGGGCCATTGAGCTTCTTCGAAACAAGCACCGCTTTAACGGGTATATTCATGTGAAAGCGATCCCGGGAGCAAGTGCGGAGCTTGTACAGAGAATGGGTCTTCTTGCAGATCGGATGAGCATCAATATCGAATTGCCTTCCGAGGCGGGACTTGGCGAGCTTGCACCGCAGAAGAAACCAGATGCGATTATTCAGCCGATGGCACGCATTCATTCTGGAATCGAAGAGAATAAGTCGGATCTTGTCTTGTATCGTCATGCACCGCGCTTTGTTCCAGCCGGGCAGAGCACACAGATGATTATTGGCGCGACTCCGGATAGTGATCGCAAAATTCTGTCCTTATCGGAGGGCTTGTACAAGAAGTACAGTCTTAAGCGCGTTTTCTTCTCCGCGTATACGCCATTGATAGAAGATAAGGCCTTGCCGTCTGTCTATTCGGCCCCACCTCTTTTGCGGGAGCATCGGTTATACCAAGCGGATTGGCTGATGCGTTTTTACGGTTTCACGGCCAATGAGATCGTGCCTGCAGACAGCCCGAATATCAATCTCGCGATTGACCCGAAGTGCAATTACGCGCTTCGCCATATGGAGGATTTCCCTGTTGAAGTGAACAAAGCCCCCTATGCGAAGCTACTTCGCGTTCCGGGCATCGGCGTTACAAGCGCGCAGAGAATTATGCAGGCCAGACGTGCAGGGAGTCTCGATTTTGATGGACTTAAGAAACTGGGGGTTGTTTTGAAGCGCGCGAAATTCTTTCTTACCTGTCAGGGGAAAGTGTTCGACGGTGTCGTTTTTAAGCACGATGTGATTCTGCGAGGGCTTCTTTCCAAGAACGATCTTGCGCGACTTCCAGCAATAAGCGGTGAACAGATCAGTCTTTTGGATATGCCTGGAACTAGACAGATGCTACTTTGCGAGCCAAGTACTGCGCACGGCTATTTGTCTGAAGAGAGAAAGGAGTCGCTTCATGGAAATGACAGAAGCAGAACGGAATTTGGTATATATATATGACGGGACGCTGGAAGGCTTTCTGTGCTGCGTTTATGAAAGTTATGCACGCAAAGAAATTCCCAGTGACATACGAGTGAATCAAGGACAGATTATGGTACTCGAATCAACAAAATGGGTTCAGACAGATTTCTCGCATGCGCAGAAGGTATATGAATCCCTTGACCGCAAAATCTGCATGGAAGCACAGGATTTCATCAGAGATGCATTTCTCACGTGCATTCCTGATCGGGAGATACTGATGTATCGGTTTATTTTGCAAGGATACAAGTATGGGAGAAAGATCTTTGATCGACTCACAGATCCAGTGGTTGATGCTCTGACTAAGGCAGTTCGCGGTCTGTCACGCGAAGCGCACAGTCTGATGGGATTTGTGCGCTTCACGGAATATGACCATGT
>JBPOHB010000249.1:0-4365 GCA_052036055.1 Bacillota bacterium
GTCGCCAAAATAGACGGTGCTCTCTTGCGGAAGCTCTTTCCATATCTCCTTAAGAACGGTAAGTCCTCCGATTCCCGAATCGAAAACACCAATCGGACGTGAATCCGATGCAAATGCTTGCGAATTTATATACGAATTCTTCTCTATCATCCGATATTCTCCAGACGTTTCTTGCTTTCGAAGTCTTCAAGGGCATATTTGATGAGTCTTCGCATCAGTTTATCAAGAGGAACACCCGATGCCTCCCACGCTTTTGGGAAAAGGCTGATCGCCGTAAATCCCGGAAGTGTGTTGATCTCATTTAGATAGATTTTCCCTGAAACACGATCCATAAAAAAATCCACACGAGAGAGTCCTTTCGCGCCTGCATATTTATATGCCTTAATCGCAAGTTTTCTGACCTTTTTCATCGTGTCATCATCGAGCTTCGCTGGTAAATATACGGCGGCACCGTCATCACTGAAATATTTCGTCTGATAATCGTAAAAAGGAACCGTCTCATCGGTTGAAATCTCTCCCGCAACAGAGGCAATCGGCTTCTCGTTGCCCATGACTGCCACCTCAATCTCTCTGGCATGTACAAATTCCTCAATCAGAACCGTCCGATCATATTTTGCAACCTGCGCAAGCGCCGTAATGAGATCCTCGCGGCTATCTGCGCGCATAGTTCCGACAGAAGAGCCGCCAGTGGACGGCTTCAAAAAGCAAGGAATACCGAGCTGTGTGATAATCTTATCGGCAAGAGTCTTCGCGTCTTTATCAATCTCACGACGCGTCGCACTCACGAAACGACACTGCGGAATACGCGCTTTCGCAAACAGATTCTTCGCATATAGCTTGTCCATGAGAACCGCTGATGCCAGAACCCCACTGCCGACATACGGAAATCCGGAAAGCTCCAGAACGCCTTGCAGGGCGCCGTCTTCACAATTAATTCCGTGAACTGCCGGAAAAATGACATCGGGAATATTCCCGCAAGCGGAAGAAATGATGAAGTCACGAAGAGATATGGGATGCCCCTCAGAAGAAAGAGTGGGGAAAGTCAGTTTATCCTCCCATGACATGCCGAGAATATCTTCGTCAGCACCGTCAAAAAAGCCCCATCGACCTTCTTTTGTAATGCCTGTGCGGAAAACGGTATATCCTGCTCGACGCAGTCCCAGAATAATATTGTACGCCGAACGGCAAGAAATCAGATGCTCCGTAGAGACACCACCAAATAGGACGAGAATTTTTTTAGCCATATAATTGGCCTCCTGGTGATAATAATTCGCGCGGTTATTCGCTCGACAAATCAGAAAACAAGAAAACAATCGCAAACGCCTTTATTTTATCACGATGAGAGAAAAATACAAAAAGTCTTTTGCGAGCGGTGAGCAAACAAGCGATGCGCACCCTTGCCATGAAGAAAGTGACAAATATGGATTGCGAAAAGAAAAAAGAAAAACACGAAAGCGAGAACTAATGATAATATAAGGGAAAGAAAATCCCAGCCGTTTGCAATTTGTGCCGAAAAGGCAAGAAGGATACAGCAAATATGAAGAGTTTCACCGTTTCCTCCGACAAAGATACCAAACACGTTGTTCGTGTTACACTAGGCGAATTTCCCATGCTCACGCCGGCTATTTTGCAGAAAGCGCTCCGTCACAAAGACATTCGGATCAACGGGAAGAAGATAACAGAAGATTGTGTGGTTTATACTGGCGATCTTGTTGAGATATGGCTTCCAGATGCCTCTTTTGTGAAGACGGAATTTACTTCTGCCGTCATGTCTGGCGAGAGCAAGAACGCTGGTCGTCCTGACTTCAAGATTGTTTTCGAAAACGATTCTCTGCTCGTCGTAAATAAGAGACAGGGGCTTTGCGTTCATTCCGGCAAAGGAGTTGAAGGTCTTGCACTCATTGACATCATTCGCAAAGCGCAAAACAACAAGGATATCGATCTATGCCACCGCATAGATATGAACACGGGCGGGCTCATCCTGCTGGCGAAAGGAAAGTATGCTCTTGAGGATGCAATCGCACTCTTCAAGAAAGATCTCATCGTCAAGCGCTACCGCTGTCTGGTACGCGGCGTGCCGAGTCTCGGGGAGCCGTGTGTATGTGCAGACGAAGTTATTATGAAGGAAGTTAGTGCCTTTCTTGAGAAACCCGGTAATGGAAATGTATTTATCCACGATACGCCAAAAGACGGAGATCTTCCGATTACTTCACGCTATCGCGTCCTAACGATTCTCAAGGGAATTGGCCCTGAGGGCGAGGATGTATCAGAGATTGAAGTTGAGCTGGTTACGGGACGCACCCATCAGATCCGGGCGCAGTTCGCTCATATGGGTCACCCGATTTTGGGAGACGGCAACTATGGGCGAAACCAGTATAATCGCTTCTTCCGCGCGAAGAGCGGTGGATACATTCGCTACCAGCAGCTTTTTGCCACGACGCTCTTCTTTAAGCGAATTCCAAAAGAAAACATGCACGAGAAACTATCCCTTCGGAAGTTCTCGATTACGCCGCAATATGATGTGAGTCTCAAATTTACCCCGTCTGACGTCTGATACGCTATGTCAGTAACCAAACAGAGGCATACACGTGGACATAAAATGTTCATATGTACGCCTTTTTTGAGAATTGTAAATATAGCCTGGATTTTACTATTTATCCTCATGCGATAATTGATCATAATGCACAAATTCTTTCTCTATTTTAGCTTCACAATTGTTCATTTGACACAACAGGCAGAAGATTTGTATAATTTCATTAACAAGTCAAATGTTCTGGAGGCGTGATATGAGAAGACAAAAATGCAAGACGTCGATACCTGTATTCTTTCTTTCTGTTGTCCTAACCATAGCGTTTATCTTGATTCCCCTATCCCTCTATTCAAAAACCGACTTTGCGGCTTCAAGAGGTGTGCATGCCAGTCTTTCGCTTGTTGGCAGTTGGCAAGACGGTACGAATAGTGTTTACCAGTATTCTGTTACCGTAAGTTTCACGCGCGATGGAACCATTTCGTATTGGGATACAGCCGTGACGCTTCCGTATACTGGGACGATCACGAATTTCTGGAGCAGTAATAATATAACCTATTCGCTCAGCGGAACAACGCTTACGCTTGCTACGACAGATCCTGTAAATCTATCGAAGAATCAATCGTGCACAGGAATTGGGTTTATTCTTTCTGTTCCATCTTCTACTCCATCACCTACGTCCACGCCTACCCCAACGGTTACGTCCACGCCTATCCCCCCAACGAACACGCCAACTCCCTCTCCGACAGATACACCACCCCCTCCAACAGATACACCGCCTACCACCACGACAGAGACCACCACAACGGTCACTGTGGCTACGCCTACGCCCTCTCCTACGCCAAAACCCAAGAAGACACCGACTCCGAAACCCGCAGAAGAGACAACCACGGAGACGATAGCCGTCACCGAGCCTTCTGAGACCACCTCCTTGCCTTCTGAGACAACACTTGCCACCGTGGTTGCAGTGATGGATACCACCCAAAATACGAGCGCAACAGAGACGACTACACCAACACCATCACCTACACCCCTGACAGGCGTTTTAGGTGCGGCGATCGCAAAAGACCCGACAAATACAGGGAACGATTCATTCAATTGGCTTCCCATAGTCATTACTGCCTTCGTCCTATTTTTACTCTTTCTCTTGATAAAGAGAGAGAAAGATGGAAAGAAAACCCCTGTCTTTAGTCCCCTTGCAGAGCAGGTATCGGATTCGTGGAAAAACAAAGTCGTGCCAGCGTTTGCGGAATATAAAAAGATGATCCCCTTCATAAATCAAGCAAATTCCTCCGCTTCTACCGCTATGCCGTCGCCGCCGGTGGTAAACGAGCCTTATGCGGCGGCATCGCGCTTCAGACCCATTCCGAAGTCAGCCCCAGCCGCCCCTTCTGCCGTTTCTACATCCGCAACAATCACAGATCTATCTGCTCAGAAGGAATCACAACCCACCTTCTTGCCGCCGCAGGTCGCTTCTCAGGCGGCTTCTCAGGCTACTTCCGATCCCTATGCAGCAGCCCGCGGACTTCGCCCACTCCCCAAGATGCCGAATGTGTCACCCCAGGCCCCTGTGACAACAGTCAATGCCACGCCTCCCGCACATAGCAAACAGGCCGCTTCCGATCCCTATGCGGCAGCCCGCGGACTTCGTCCTCCCACGAAAGCTGACATGGATCTTCCTAAACATAAAAATGATATTGGCTGATATACGAAAAGCACCGATGAGAACTTCATCGGTGCTTTTTTCAGTCACTCTTATCCGCTAATACATATACGAAGTTACTTCGCTTTGGCCTGCGCAACCGCCTTTGTAATCGCAGCATGTAGGGAAAGCTCTG
>JBPOHB010000275.1:0-8099 GCA_052036055.1 Bacillota bacterium
CAGGAAGCCTTCTTCGTATTCATATTCGTTATTTTTCGAGATCTTATCGAAGGAAACGGGGAGGCCAATGAGTCCTCGGTTCATGTTTATGAGGAGGTTCTTTGGGTTATACGATACGGAGGAAGAACCATATGAATCACCATATACAAGAGAAGAGACAAGAACAGGATTTTCGGGGTCAGATACATCAAATACTGCAATCTTCAAGCCGGCAGGTATCACGCTTCCATAATCGGTATAGGTCTCGTTGCCAATCGCAAGGAGGAGATTGTCACCTATCAGTTGCATGTAATTGCTATATCCGGGTATTTTCAATTCTCCCAGAACGCTGAGGTGATATGGATCGGATGCGTCAATGACGAAAAGTGGATCTACTTCAACAAACGTGACCATATAGATCGTCTCACCGTAAAACCGAACCGAATAGATGGATTCCCCAGGAGCAAGATCAGTCAGGGAAGATATTTGATCCAGGGATTCGTCTAAAACGAAAATGTTATTCTCTGTATTGCCAGAGTAGTCCCCCGTGGTTGTGGCTATGCGAAGAAAACCGTCATACTCGTCAAGAGCATACTGATTGATTATATAGCCGTCAACGGTTCCTGCAGCTTTTGCAGAGAGATTCCCATCGGTAATATCAAATGACAGAATCTTTGTTTTGTAGTAAGAATCAGATGAAGGCGCATTTTCTTCAGAAGTAACAACGTCAGTTGAAGTAGCACTATCTTCAGAAGTCGCACTGTCAGTTGAAGCCGCAATGTCAGTTGAAGTCGCAATGTCTTCAGAAGCTGTGTATAGCTGTGGAATGGTTTCATAGTCTATCTCAGCATCCCAAATCTCAGCAACTACATAGAGCGTGCTATAGGAACAGTACACAATATTTCCTGTTCCAGCAACGACTTCGGTCTGTGGATCCTTACTCATATCTGTGGTGTTAATTGCAGATACGACCGAATAAGATGTCGCAGACGTCTCATCGACAAAGTGAATCGACTCTGCTGGGGCAGGAGCCCAAGAAGATCCGTCTGAAGAAATCGCGGGAACCATCTCATCTCCTGAGAGAGAGAGGTCATACCACATATAGGTGGAGGAAACAAGATAGACAGTATCTCCCATTCGTCGTGATGACAAATAGCTCCCTTCCTGCGCAAAAGATCGTGTCAGCTTCGGAGAAGCTGGATCTGACACATCATAAACGCGCAGAAGCGTGTATCGATTATCGGGATAATAATCATCAGAATTGTTGAGCTTGTCATTGCCGCGAATAGATCCGGTGGCAGTCTCTGGCAATACGCAATCGTCACACAAATAGTACATATACGCGAAGTAAATCAGCGATAAAGTTTTCGTATCTTCATCGTAGAAAATGTCGGAGATATTGGAATATGTGGAGTCGGCATCAAGTCCGTATTCGCTTAGTTTTGCGACGATAAGAATATTCTCCGGGTCGCGGACATCAAGAACAAAGAGAATGCCACACGACACATAGTAAATATACTCCCCGTCATTTTTAATTATGTCGGCTTCATCGACACCTTCAACTTGCGTATTTGTCGCAGAATAATCCGTGGTAGTAGGATCAGAAGATTCCGCCGTGCCTTCTGAATTAGAAGTCGCGGTGTCGGCATCGTCGATGATGAGACCATCATAATCGGCGCTATAATTCAAATCGGAAAGGCTGGCCTTTGAAAGGACAGTTTTAATGGACGCATAGCTATCATAGGTAGTGATATCACTATCTTCGAAATATTCATCAGACTGATTGTCGGGCGAATCACCATCCGAAGTTTGCGTGCTCTCGTGCGTGAGGTTTGCAAATAGATTGAAATGATTTCCCTCATCACCTTTTTGGCTAAAATAGACAGCTACACTCGAAATGACGAGGACGGAACAAAGTACAGCGGCTGAAAGCGAAAGAATGCGTTTTCTTTTGCTTCCAGCGGCATGCGGGGACTTAGCATGAATGGTTTGTGCCGATGTGATTTTCTGCCGAGTTGCGGCTAGAAGATGCTCGTCAGCATGAATTTCTTCGAGATCTTTTCGTATTTTATCCTTGAACATAGAATTAATCCTCCCTATCCATAAATTGCGAAAGTTTCTGCTTTGCGCGAAAAAGCCTGCTGCGAACGGATGCCGTCTGGATGCCAAGTTGCCTTGCGATTTCATCATTACTTAAGTCAAAGTAGAATCGCAGGAGTATGACATCTTTGTATTTGGGTGAAAGAGCATAAACGGCATTTCGCAGCGGACTGCTTTGATCAAGATGCGATAGAAGCACCTCTTCTGTCACGTTTCCATTTCCATGGCGAGATTCTCCTCGCGGCACGGGCTCCGTCTGCTTATTTTGTGTCCATTCATCGTAAGAGATCACACGTGAAAACCACGTTGAGCGAAGATAGTCCTTGCAGGTGTTTCGCGCAATGGAAAGCAACCAATACAAGACGGGGGTCTCTCCCCGATACGAATCCGCTTTCTGACAAACTTTCACAAATACATCCTGAAAAGCATCCTCGGCCAAGTGACGCTTCTTCAGGTAGACCATACACACGCGCAAAACATCATCCGCATATAAATCGAAAAGAACCTCGATTGGCGGCATCATATTTTGCGCCGTTTCTTTTTGCAAAAATGAAACATCTGTATACATTTTGATCCTCCTTCTGTCTAATAGACGAGCGAGAATGCAATTGCGTTGCAAATAATGAGAAATCATCATCGGAACAGTATGAGAATAGAATACCATGACAAAAAACGTACGAACAGTCGGGACATATTGCAAAAATTACGCAATAACATACATCATTTGCATTGCATCTGTATTAAATAAGTAATAATCGCGTGTGCGCGCGTGAAAGGTTTGGTATAATAATCAAGTATACTTTTTTATGTGGAAACAGGAGGATAAAATAATGGCCGATACTTTAGACCCAACAGATATTGGGTCGACTGAGACAAAGGATCTTCGCAAGCAGCAAGAAGCCCAGGTTGATGCTGTTTTCCGTTCCGAACAGAACACGATTATTCCTGTTGATCTCGAAGTTGAGATGAAGAAGTCATTCATCGACTACGCCATGAGTGTCATATCTGACCGTGCATTACCTGATATTCGTGACGGGCTCAAGCCGGTTCACAGAAGAATTCTATATTCTATGTACACGCAGGGCTTCACGCCTGACAAATCATACCGCAAGTGCGCAACTACGGTTGGCGATGTTCTCGGACGATTTCATCCGCATGGAGATGCATCGGTTTACGACGCACTTGTCAGACTTGCGCAAGATTTTTCAATGAGACACACGCTGGTCGATGGTCATGGAAATTTTGGATCAATGGATGGAGATCCGCCAGCCGCATATCGATACACCGAGGCAAGACTTGCGAAGATATCGCTCGAATTAATGAGCGACATCAACAAGAATACGGTTGATTTCCGCCCGAACTTTGATGAGCACGAGATGGAACCAATCTCTTTGCCTGCTCGTTTCCCGAACTTACTTGTCAACGGATCTGTCGGAATCGCGGTTGGTATGGCAACGAGTATCCCGCCTCACAATATGGGCGAGGTGATTGATGGTGTTGTCATGCTTTTAGATAATCCGGAGGCGACACTTGAGGATGTTACAACAGTCATCAAGGGACCTGATTTTCCAACAGGTGGAACAATAATCGGACAACGCGGCATTCGTGATGCTTTCGCGACAGGGCGCGGCAGGATCGTCGTGCGTGCGCATACAGATATCGAATCGATGAAGAATAATCGCCAACGAATTGTGGTACATGATTTGCCATACATGGTTAATAAAGCTCGTTTGATTGAGAAGATTGCCGATCTTGTCAAAGAGAAGAAGATCGACGGGATATCCGATGTAAGAGACGAGTCAGATCGTACGGCTGCAGTTCGAATTGTTATCGAGCTGAAAAAGGATGCCAACGCAAACGT
The DNA here is from genome assembly GCA_052036055.1 of Bacillota bacterium. Lineage (GTDB taxonomy): Bacteria > Bacillota > Clostridia > Saccharofermentanales > Saccharofermentanaceae > Firm-13. The sequence continues at coordinate 3,941 of JBPOHB010000275.1, forward strand.
GGTATTGAATCAATTGTATAAGCATTCCTCTTTGCAGGAAGCATTTAATGCAAATATGCTTGCCCTTGTTCCAGATGAGCAGGGTCGACTCGAGCCAAAGACGATTACATTGATGGATGCACTACTACACTATATTCGCCATCAGGAAGATGTTGTACGCCGGCGCACTCGTTTTGATCTTGAAAAGGCTGAGGCAAGGAAACATATCGTAGAAGGGCTTTTGAAGGCAATTGATCATATTGACGAAGTCATTGCAATGATCCGATCTTCCAGAACAGAGGATGAGGCGAAATCGAGGCTTTGCGAGCGTTTTGCCTTTTCCGAAAAACAAGCGCAACATATTGTCGACATGCGACTTGGTAGATTGACTGGATTAGAGAGGGAGAAACTTGAGGCTGAATACAAAGAACTTGAACTGAAAATTGAGTATTTTCTGCGCATTCTAAGTGACGAGACGCTACTACGTGGTGTGATTAAGACGGAAATACTTGCTGTTAAGGCAAAATTTGCGAATAAACGCAGATCGGAAATTGAGGCAGGCGAAGATGAAGACATTGACGACGAATCGCTCATAAGAGAAGAAGACGTCGTTATTACGCTTACGCATTTCGGGTATGTTAAGCGACTTCCAAGCGATACGTACAAGAGTCAGCACAGAGGAGGACGTGGCATTTCCGGTCTTGCAACCCGAGAAGAAGATTTTGTCGAGAACATAATCACGACCTCAACGCATGCCGTGCTTTTGTGCTTTACGAATCGCGGGCGGGTATTCCGACTCAAGGGATATCAGGTGCCTGAAGCGAGCAGACAGGCAAGAGGAACGGCAATTGTCAATCTTCTGCAGCTCGACGGTGGAGAGAAGATACAAACCGTTATTCCCGTTCGCAATTTTGAAGATGGCGGATATCTGATGATGGCGACGCGAGAAGGTGTTGTGAAGAAGACAGAACTCACGGACTATTCCCGCATTAATAAGAGCGGACTGATTGCAATTAACCTTAGGGATGAGGACGAACTCATCGGTGTGCAATTGACTGATGGAGAGCAAGATGTCGTTCTGGTAACAAGGAAGGGAATGTCAATCCGATTTAGGGAGGATGATGTTCGAGACACGGGCAGAAACACAATGGGCGTTCGAGGAATCAGTCTTTCTCTTGATGACGAAGTTATCGGTATGGCACCTATTGTTGATGGAGAGAACTTGTTGGTGGTTTCTGAACGAGGCTTTGGGAAGCGCTCTGAGCTTGAAGAATACCGGATTCAGACACGTGGCGGAAAAGGGCTGATTACATACCGCATTGCGGAGAAGACGGGTCCGCTTGTGGGGATTGCGCTTGTTGACGATACCAAAGATGTTCTGCTCATTAATGATTCAGGTATCGTCATTCGACTAGCAGCATCTGAGATCCCCATTTTGTCTCGCGTCACACAGGGCGTTACGCTGATGAGGACGAAATCGGGAAAAGTTGTTGACATTGCAGTTGTGGATCACGAGGAACCCTCTGACGAAGAAGAGCTCACCGATGAAGAGGCTTTTGCAGAAGGGCAAGAAATTGCATCGGACAATACGATTCAAGACGAGAGCGTATATGCTGAGGAAGATGATTTTAGAGAGGAAGAATCCATAAATACTGACGAAGAAGAGTAATTATCATGCAGGGAAGTGGCTGCTTAGCCACTTCCCTGTGCAATTTTGGAGGTAGGCGATGACTCAGAAATGCATATGTGCGAAGAGAAAAGTCGGTGCGTCGGCATTCATGCTATCCTTTTTGACCGCGATCGTACTTTCTTCTTTTCCTGTTTGTGCAGATGTTGGGCAGGAAGATATCAATCTCCCAGACATCTCCGAAGTGGTTTGCGCATCATACATTGTGTATGACCGAACCGCGAATAAGACACTTGTTGCAAGTGATCCGGACGAGAAAATCTATCCGGCAAGCATGACGAAGATATTGACTGCTGCCATTGCTCTGGAATACTTGGATACGGAAGAGATTCTGACGGTAAGCCAGACTGCAATCGATGCAACCACTCCCAATTCTACGTTGATGGGACTGGAAGTAGGAGAACAAATCTCAGTCAGCGAACTTCTATACGGCCTTCTTTTGCCTTCTGGAAATGATGCTGCCAACGTTTTGGCAGAGGCGGTGGTTGCGAAAGTGAATAGCGAGCCCGCTGCTACATCTAGCGATGTGAATGATGGAGAAGTTGCCGCCGATCTTGGAGCGGCTTCCTCCGCCACTTCTGTCTCGACAGAGTCGGAGCTTGATCAATTTGCGGATATCATGAACCAGAAGGTCGCTGATCTGGGCTTGCAGAACACACATTTTTCAAATGCAAATGGGCTTCAAAGCGAAGATCATTATACTACCGCTTCTGACCTGGCCATCATTTTCAATTATGCGCTTTCTTTTCCGGATTTTCAGACCGTTATATCTTCGCCTACACATGTATTCACGGCAACGAACATGCATGATTTCGATGGCTGGTCAATCGTAAAAAACACAAACCAACTCTTGTCAGATCCCTGGATTTTAGGCGCGGATACAAATGTCGCTAAGGTTGTCGGCGGTAAGACCGGAACAACGATTGACGCGGGCACGGGCATGACGCTACTCTCTGTCAATAAAAACGGAGATGAGATGATCACGGTCGTCTGTGGAATACCCTACGAGGATGCGAATCGTCAGACAACGTATGTTGCTACCGTATTGAATGCGGGAGCCGATGCTTGTTTTGAAGCGGATCCTGTTGTCAGAGTGTCTGGCAATGTAATGGACAACAAACCATACAATGCGCCGAGTGATATCTTGCCCACGGGTCAGACAGAAGAATCAGAAGAAACAGAACCCTCTGCTACGGACAATCTTTCTCCGACACAAGAAACCGTTGCGGGAACGGAACAAGAAACAACGAGGAGCGAATCAAAAATCTGGGCACTTCGCCACCCTGTCATAACGGGAATCATCGTATTGGGTTCAATACTTGCCATTGGGATTGTGGTCATGATTGTGCAAGCGAAAAACGAAAAACGGCGCAGAAGGAAGGGCAGAGCAAAAAGCGGAATCAGAAGGCTCTGAGGGAAATATATATGGAGATAGGGTTGCTAAAAGAAAAATTCTGTGAAATATACGGAGAAGGAGAAATCCGCGTCTTTGTCGGCCCTGCTCGCGTCAACTTGATTGGCGAACATACGGACCATCAGGGGGGATATGTTTTCCCATGTGCAATCAGTCTTCGCTCTGCATGTCTGGTTCGTATCCGCTCGGATAATCGAATTCGAATTGCCGCAAGCGATCTTCCGGGGATTGTAGAGGCAGATATTTCGGATCTTTCAGGATATGGCAGCATCCCCTGGGGAAACTATCAATTGGGTGTCGCACACATCATGAGACAAAAAGGATACTCACTCTACGGAATGGATATGCTCTTTGACGAGACGGTCCCGCATGGAAGTGGACTGTCATCATCGGCAGCGATTGAGGTGGCGACTGCCATTTCAATTGCCACAATAAGTCATGAACGGGTAGGTACGCCAATCAACAAAGTCGAGCTTGCCCAGATCGCGCAAATGGCAGAAAATGAATACGTGGGCATGAATTGTGGGATTATGGATCAATTTGCATCTGCTATGGGACAAGAAGGTCAGGCAATCCTCCTTCGGTGCAGTGATTTGGATTATCATTATGCGCCCATTCAACTTAGCCAGATGGGTTACACGCTAATGATATGCAACACGAAAAAACCAAGATCGCTTGTTACAAGCGCGTACAATCAGCGAAGAGGGGAATGCGACGAGGCATATGCGGATCTGAAAGGTCATGTAAATATAGCTTGTCTTGCCGAATTATCTCCGGCGCAGTTTCATGAAAATGAGAAATACATACGCAATCCAGTTGCGAAGAAGCGTGCAAAACATGTCGTTCTCGAAAATGCGCGAACAATACAAGCTGCAAGCGTTTTAAAAGAGGGAAACATAATTCGATTTGGAGAACTCATGTATGCTTCGCACGAATCTCTCCGCGACCTGTTCGAAGTAACGGGAGAAGAACTCGACGCGATGTATCGTGCCTGTGTCGCACAGAAGGGCGTCGTAGGGGCGCGAATGACAGGGGCAGGATTTGGTGGCTGCGCAATTGCGATCGTCGAGAACGAGCAA
>JBPOHB010000210.1:0-10216 GCA_052036055.1 Bacillota bacterium
CATGTCCCAGAAGTCAAACGACAATCACACGTGATACAATCGAAGAAACAGTCTGGAGGAAACGTTATGAAAAGAGATGAGAACCTATTTTTTGCGAAGAAGTTGTTTGTAGAACTTGTTTTCAACTCCGCTTACATCGAAGGCTGTAATGTTACTTTTCCGCAAACACAAACCATTCTCGATGGTGCGGTTGTGAACAACGTTGCGGTCAGCGATATTCAAACTGTGCTCAACCTTCGCGATGGATGGAAGTATGTTTTGGGTCATATTGATGATGATATGAGCTTAGATTTTATTTGCAAGGTAAATGAATTGGTATCAAGAAATGAGAGTCTGGATTGGGGCGTTCTGCGAACAGGATCTGTTGGAATAAGTGGTACCGATTTTAAGCCTGCTGTTCCTGATAAAAACGATGTCATACAAAAGCTTCAAGAAATGAAGAAGATCCATGATCCCATGAATCAAGCTTTGCATGTGTTTTGCTATGCAGTCAGAAGCCAACTGTTTTGGGATGGAAATAAAAGAACGGCCACAATGATTGCTAATAAAGTACTTATACAAAATGGCGAAGGTTTATTGACGATTGATTCAAAAAACGCCGAAGATTTCAATCAATCACTTTTGCACTACTATAACACCGATGATAATGCCCCTCTACTTGCTTGTCTAAAGAAGTGTATCAAGGTGATGGTGCGAAATGTTTCTATCGAAAATACGAGGAACTCGAACGATAACCTTCTTCTATGATAGGAACAAAAGCATAGGCTTCAAAAATCTCTCTGTGTTTACATCGAGAGATTTTCTTTTAATGAATATATTCCGTCCATAAAAAGTAGATGTTTTTTTCGCGCTCGCTTACGCTAAACGGACAAAAGACCCAAAAAAGGAGCCGCAAGACAAATTGTCTTGAAGCTCCTTACTCTGTTACATAGAAAGCAATCGGAAGCGTTAATTGAACTGAATCTGCTGAACGATGTCTGAAATAATGGCGTCAGCAAAATCATCTTCATCTGCACTCGATGTGCGCTCCGATATGACAATGACCATACTCTCTTCATCGGGAGAAATCACAATGTACATCGGCCCATCTTCGACGGAAGATGACGAATCGCTTACTTCTCCAGTAAACGTAAGATAAGTCGCATCCGAATTCCCGCCAACATCCTGAATATCTCCGATATCGGAAACCTGTGTAACCGACGAATTCGCAAGGATATTCTCAAGATCACTCTCGGAAGCACCGTCAAGAATGGTGTCAATATCATCTGGATCTTTGTCTTCAAATAGAATCACATACGATGAAGAATAATCCACGCTGAAGATGTATGATACGGAATCAAACCCAAAAGTATCATTGTCCGCTGACTTCATGAATGAAGAAATATCAAACGCTAACCAAGAGTCCCTATCCAGAGACAAGGAGTAGGTTTCTCCTTCTACCTCGCCGGATAAAAGAGAATATATCTTCTTAAAAACCGCCCAGCCCATAATGATCACAACAACCGCCAAAACAAATGCGATGATACTTAAGACCAGACCCGCATTCCTTCTCGTCTTCTTCTTTGCGAAAATACCAACAATGATACCAATAATCGAGATAACCGGACAACAGCAGAAGACAAGTGAAAGGATACCCAGAACCAGTGATCCTGTCGCTTTCGGCTTCGGCCCATAGTTATTATTCGTACTGTTATAGCTGTCCTGATTCGAGCTATCCGAGAAAATCGGTGCTCCGGCAATCGGTGAGCCGGCAAAAGGATCCTTCACGCCTGAAGGCGAGCTAACGGGTGGAATAAATGGGGACGAAGTCTCCGGCGCAGCAGAACTTCCTGCGTCTTGCTCCGGCACGAGTGTTCCACACGCCTGACAGAATTTATCACCTGGCAAAATTTCTGTACCACAAACTACACATTTCATAGTATTACCTCCTATAATTAAGTAGTCGTAGATTAACAGCCATTTATTGGACAAAAAGAATCTGCGATAATAACAGCATGTGGGTTGAGTGTCGCTGTTCTCACCTTGAGGCATGTCCTCGTCAAGGAGACTAGCGCCTCACCTCGTGCGGGTGTATACGAATGAGCTGGATGTTGCGCACCTAAGGTGTTTCTCCGTATGTCCAAGGAGGTTGTGTCCCGTATGAGAGTGAGGATCCTACCCGCAAATTTAATTGTAGGAGTGTCTGTTATGGTCTACGTGGGTATCGATATCGGGAAGAACCATCACGAAGTCGGAGCGGTAAATGCAGAAGGTAAGAAACTGGGCAAGACTTTGCGCTTCGCTAACACGGCCGAGGGCTTCCAAAAAGCAAAGGAGTTTATTCATTCTAAACAAGAGGGTGAGGTGTTTCCCCGCATTTGCATGGAGGCTACCGGTGCTTACTGGTTGGCTCTGTACTCATATCTTTTTGCGCAGGGCTTCTCGATTTCCGTCATTAATCCCATTCAGTCAGACAGTCTCCGCAATACCCGGCTTCGTCCGGCCAAGACCGACGTCATCGACGCTTATCTGATTGCCGATGTGCTGCGGTTTGGTCAATACGAGGAAACCCATCTGGCCGATGAAGATCTGATTGCCCTGCGCAATCTGGCCCGATTTCGGATGGCCATTGTTGACACCTGTTCAGACTTCAAAAGAAGAGTCATTACGCTTCTGGACCAGGTATTTCCGGAGTATGAGAAGATCTTTTCGAATGTCTTTGGTCAGACTTCCAAGGCGTTTCTCAAGACTTGTGGAACACCTGAGCAGTGCATCGACATCCCTACGAAGACTTTGTCTACCCTTCTTAAAAAGGCCAGTCGCGGGCGGTTTAGTTCTGCCAAAGCTCAGCAGCTCAAAGAAGCGGCTAGAACCAGTTGCGGGGTAAAGTTGGCGAACGATGCTTTTGCTTTTCAACTCCACCTTCTGATCGAACAGATCGAATTTACGGAAGGCCAAGTCGAACAGATTGAAGCTCAGATAGCTTCCCAACTGGAGAAAGTCAATTCGGTTGTTATGACTATCCCTGGTGTCGGGCCTTCTTTAGGGGCAATTATTGTCGGTGAAATCGGCGATATAAATCGCTTTGCAACCCCCGGTAAGTTAGTTGCCTTTGCAGGGATTGATCCTTCTGTCATGCAATCCGGAAACTTTTCCGGAACGCACAACCGACTTTCCAAGAGGGGCTCGCCCTATCTGCGTCGTGCCATCTGGCAGGCGGCTGTCGTAGCCTCACGCACCGACCCCGTTTTTGAGGCTTTCTACGAGAAGAAACGAGCGGAAGGAAAGTCTCACGGTACGGCCATTGGTGCTGTAGCAAGAAAGTTAACGTATACCATTTTCGCTGTTCTGAAGGCTAAAAAACCCTATGAAATAAGGCAGCAAAGTCCAAGATAATTTTCTCTGGTTGTCCGCCTCTCGCAGACGCAATTCCTTATTGCGCCTGTTTTCGCATGTTCTTTTTGTCCAATATTCAGCTGTCAAGGTTCAATTTGCTTTTCTATCTTTTAGTCAATTTTTACTCTTGACTTTTAATAGCTGGTCTCCTTGTTTTCTCACTCCGATACCACAATACATGAATTCGCAAATTAAGTAAAGAAAATGAAATGAATTTGCATAAGATTAACGAGAAAACTAATTTCGACGGTTCCCAGAAAAATGGACATGAGATGCATATAGAAGAAGCGAAAAGCGATACTTCTCGCTTTGTTTTCGTGCTATTCTTCATATGAGAAGACATTGGCACGAACGCGGAGGTAACAAAATGAAGATTCTATTTATTGGCGGAACCGGCACAATCAGCAGATCCATATCTCTTCTCCTTGCGAATTCACCTCACGAGTTAACCCTGCTCAATCGCGGCGACAAAATGGATCCTTCTCTTCCAGATTCGATTCATCGGCTTTATGCGGATATTCATGATGAGAAACGCGTCTCAGAAATTCTTTCTTCCCACTATTTCGATGTCATTTGCGATTTCATCGCATTTCGGCCGGAAGATGTGCGTCGTGATATTCGTTTGTTTGGCGGAAGGTGCGGGCAGTTTATTTTCATCAGTTCCGCTTCTGCCTATCAGAAGCCGCTGTCACATCATGTCATCACGGAAAGCACCCCTCTTTCCAATCCATATTGGCAGTATTCCCGTGATAAGATCGCGTGCGAAGAAATATTGATGGAAGCCTACCGAACGCAATCTTTCCCGATTACCCTTGTGCGTCCAAGCCATACCTATGCGTTTGGTTCGGTTCCACTTGCAATTCACAGTCCCCACGGAGTCTTTACCGACTTGTCGCGCATGCTTGCCGGGAAACCTATACTGGTGCCGGGAGATGGAAACTCTCTTTGGACCGTAACACACAGCGATGATTTTGCAAGAGGATTTGTCGGACTTCTTTCGAATCCGCACGCGCTTGGCGAAGCCGTACATATTACTTCGGATGAATCGCTGACTTGGAACCAAATTTACGAGATTGTCGGATCGGCGCTTGGTGTTAAGCCGATTCTTTATCATATTGCGTCTGATCGGCTGATACGCAGTAAACCTGAACTCGAAGGTCCCCTTCTCGGCGACAAGAGCCATTCCGTAGTTTTTGATAACAGCAAGATCAAGCGCTTAACCAAAGGCTTTTGTGCTGGCATCCGTTTTGATCAAGGAATTCGTATATCTCTCCCGTATTTGCTGGAAAACAAGAATTTACAGGTTTTTGATGAAGAATGGGACGCATGGGAAGATTCCCTTATTCGACAGGACTCGTAGCGAAAAGGTGATTGTCTTGGATATATTCGATTGCGTTTCCGAGCCCCTCGAAGACATGCTCCGAACCAATTTTCTCAATCAAGCCTGCTTTTGTCAGTGCCGCCTTCGGCTGATCCTGAATGCCTGTAATCATAAGCTTGATTTTTCTTTTCTTACACATGCTCACCAAGCGCGAGAAGGCATGAAGCGCCGTCGCATCCATTGCTGGAACATGCTTGAGCTTGATGATGAGGATTCTCGTCTTGGAAGATACGCTTGATACCGCATCCAGAAACTTGTCCGCAGCACCAAAGAAGAAAGCTCCATTAATTTCGTATATCAATACGTCCTTGAAAATAATCGTCTGCGGAAGTTCGTTTGATTCTGTATCGGTATCTGGCAGATCCGTCTCCTCACCTGCATCCAATCCGGAATCCATATTTCGGACTTTCACTTCTGAGACATCTGCCATTCGTTTCATAAAGAGAAGTGCTGCCAGTACGATTCCGATTTCAATCGCGACAACAAGGTCGAAGAAGACCGTCATAAAGAATGTTGCCAGCAGCACACATATATCGCTTTTCGGCGCCTTCATGAGTGCGACAAATTCGCGCCATTCGCTCATGTTGTATGCAACGACGAGAAGAACCGCCGCCAGTGCCGTAAGCGGAATCATTTTGGCAAGTGGCATGAAGAGTATGAGAATCAGCAGAAGTGTAATGGAGTGAACAATTCCTGCGATGGGCGTTCTCCCGCCATTTTTGATGTTTGCGACCGTCCGAGCAATCGCACCCGTTGCAGGTATACCCCCAAATAGCGCCGATCCAATATTGGCAATCCCTTGTGCGACCAGCTCCGTGTTGGAGCGATGCTTGCTTCCGATCATACCATCGGCAACAACCGCTGACAGGAGAGACTCCACGGAACCGAGAAAGGCGATGGTGAATGCGGGCCCAATAAGGGCAATGACCTTATGATAGGTGATTGCCGGAGTCACAAATTGCGGCAGTGATGAAGATAGCTGTCCGTATACACTGCCGATTGTCGGCACGTCCATTCCAGATAATTTTACAATAGCCGCCGTTACAATCAGTGCAATCAGCGCACCGGGGATTTTCTTGGTAACCTTCGGCCACACAATCAATATTGTTAATGCAGCGGCTCCGATGATTACAACTTGCGGTTGAATCGTGGTTACATGTCTGGCGTAAACCTTCCACTTGTCAATAAAATCGGCAGGAAGGCTTCCCGTACGAAGTCCGAGAAAATCTTTAATTTGTGAGGAGAATATTGTTACAGCGATTCCGCTGGTGAAACCTGTAGTAATTGTATAAGGAATGTATTTGATGACCGTGCCGAGCTGGAGTACACCGAACAGAATCATCATCAGTCCAGCCATAATTGTCGCGATCATCAAGCCATCTACACCATACTCCAAGATAATTCCGTATATAATGACCATAAACGCGGCCGTAGGCCCGCCGATCTGCACGCGGCTTCCGCCGAGTGTGGAAACAAGAAAGCCCGCCACAATTGCCGTGTAGATCCCCTTTTCCGGTGAGACCCCGGAAGCGATCGCTAGCGCAATGGATAGGGGAAGAGCAATGATCGCAACGATGACCCCTGCGGTAACATCCTTAATAAATTGCTTTCTTGTGTATCCCTTCATAGTAGAAATCAGTTTCGGCTTGAAAACAGATGAGATATAGCTCATATTTATACATCCTCACGTACCCGCATTCATACTCACAAGTATTAAAATATACGCCTCATCCCTTCACCCGTCAAGGAAAAATGTGCATAAAAAAAGCCCGAATATCAGGTTTTTCTCATAAATATTCATTTTTCAGTGGAATCGTGACCCGATAACCTTATTTTTCTTGTTTGGCTGTCTTGAACTGGAAAATGATGCCAAGTCCAATCAGCGCGATTGCAAGTATACTAGAGAGTGCAGGCTGACCGCTTCCCGAAGCAAAAGAGCTCACAAGTGCCTTCGCACTGGCATCGAAATCCTGGATGCTGTCGATCATGGAGAACGCGCTCTGCGAGATCAGTATTCCGCCCATAACGGCTGTAATGACAATAATTGCAGGCTTCTGAATCAAGCACACAACGACGCCGACTATGATGCCTGCGACAAGTGCGGCGACAAGAAGGGCAAAGAACTTCTCTGTGTTCGTTGAGCCCGGAAGTCGCTCAAGTGCCTTCTCAATTGTCTTGCCAACCGTGCTGCCTTCACCCATGCGTATTTCTGATATCTTATCTGTCGCGCCGTCCAGCTTTGTCTTGCCAAGAGCAACCTGTACAAATGCAGAGACACCCACACCCGATGCGGTGACAAGCAGATATGTCTTAAGCACGAGAAACGTGGTGATGAAAGCGGATATATAAAAGAGTGCCGCCTTGTATATAGAAAAGGATAGCATGCCAAGAAGAAGACCTCCGACACCCATAAATACCATGACCCAAATCCCGTTCCCCGATGAGGGAAGGCGATCTGAAACAAGATTATAGATGAAAAAACCAATGCCTGCTCCGATAGCAAAGCCCGCGAGAGCCATCGCAAAGCGAAAAAGTCGGTATCCTGCAAAACACAGTAAGGCACCGCAGATGATCGTGATAATGAGTGTTACAGTAAGCATGTTTTTGCCCAAACGCCGATATTTACCGGCGTATCCTTTCTTCATTCCTGTAGATGTGTTCTTCCGAGTTCAATAATTCCTTTAACGTGGTCGTCATCAAGCGAGTAGTAAGCCACCTTCCCATCCCTCCTGACAGATACCAATCGAGCCTGTCGAAGCGTACGGAGCTGATGAGAAATAGCGGACTGATTCATTTTGAGAAGAGAGGCAATATCGCAGACACAGAGTTCGGAAAAGGACAGTGCATGTAAGATGCTGATCCTTGTGCCGTCACCCATAATCTTGTAGAAGTCGGCCATTTCGGATCGAAGACGTGCGGTCATCATCTTCTCACTTACCATCGCAACCGCCTCTTCGTGAACGATCTTGCAGTCACAAGTGTCAAAGCACCCGCTTTTCTTGGCCTTTTCCATTAACGCCACCTGCCTTACTTCTGTATGCTGTATTTATCCCCTTCATTATAACAGAAATGATTCATCCTTCACGTTGCCCTGTTATTACATAATTTCCCATGTTGTCAGGAGAGATGATCACATTTTGCAATTCTTCCGGAATGAGGAGTGTCGGCCCGCTTTGCCGGCTGATCACATAATCCTCATACTGATAGAATTGTCCAATTTCCAGAGAATCCAAATATTCTTCCAGACAAAGATCGTTCTTATACATAATTTCCGCATGTGGAAATCCGACATAGCGAATATGCCATGGCTCATACCCGACTCCGGTTATGTCCGTTTTCCCTTCTCCATACCGAATCACAAATCCATATTTCCAGCACGACTCGTTGACATACTGTCCCCCGTCAGACTTGATGAATCCGGCTCCTGCATACATATACACATATACATCAAGTGCAAGTCCGCTCTGGTGTTCACTTGTTCCCGCGGGCACCGCAAGTGTGCTGTCTTCCTCATATAGAAGTGCCTGCTCTTCCTGCGAACGGTAGGAAGACATTACAAATAGATCATCCCCCGTTTTATTCGTTACAGCCGCACGAAGATCCGAATAATCAGACATTATCGCGGTATTCATCACAACATCCGTATCTTTGTATGTAGCAAGATCGAATGATTCGTCTGAAATTGGAAAATCACTGTTTATCAGTTCAAGCGACTGATTATACGTGACGGACGAATTTCCCGCTTCCAAATCTGAGACAAGGATCGACCGAAGTGAGCTTTCGTCGTAAGTTATTTCGGTGATATCCGCGTGCAGAAATAGCCTGTCAATCTTGCTTTTTATTTCAAATCGCAGCGCAGGGCGAGCGTACAAAACGCCAAGACATAGGAGTGTCAGCAGCAGTAAGGAAACGAGTATCCATATAGTAACTTTGCTTTTCTTTTTCATACTCTGATCCTAACATAATCCTCCGCGAAATGCGATTTCTCTTTTTTGCTTTTTCAAGGACATCCCGTCTTTCCGGAAAACGGACGATCTTGCAAGATGTTGCTATGTTTTGTCAGGAAAATTCTCTCCTTCATACGTACTTTTGCGATAGAATGGAACCAACTCATTTTTTGTCCCGAAAGGCAGGAAGAATTATGCAGGAATGGAATGTTATACAGCAGGACAAGATACGCTTGCACGGCAGGAGAAATCGTGAGTGCAAACGCTTCTCGATGGACTGGACCGGTTCCGGAATTTCCTTCTCCTTCCGGGGAACGCACGCGGAAGTTCTTATGGATGCCGATAACACGGGCAAGGAACAGTGGGTTCTTTTTGAGCTTGACGGGATTCCCTCTTCTCGCATCCGTCTTCGTGACGGGGCTCACTGGTATACGATTCTTGATAGCCGGGGTCCTCTTGCGGATTCGGAATTGATTGATCGCTGCACACGGACCATTCATATATACAAAGAGAGTCAGGCGCATTACGGGGAAACGAGCGCTTTTTGTTACTGCGACCGCGTACGCATTGATGGAGATCTGTGCTCGTTACCTGAGAAGAGACGGATCGAATTCATCGGCGATTCACTGACCTCCGGCGAGGGTGCGATCTCTCCGAAGTATCAGAGTATTGGATCGGATGTTTCTATTGATGAATGGTCAACGCACTATTACTCGTGGGCAGGATATGCCGCGCGAATGCTCGATATTGACGCTCAGGTCATTTCCCAGGGGGGCTTTGGTGTCTTCTGCGGATGGAATAACGACATGCTGGCTAATATTCCCCGTCTATATGATCGTGTATGCGGAATCATCCAGCCGCCCTTTGCAAATGCGCGCGGCGCGTCACAGCCATATGAATTTTCCTTTAACCCTAACCTCATTATTATCAATCTTGGCACGAATGATGCGAGCGCGTTTTTTCAGCCGCCTTGGCAGCATCCGATATCCGGACAGTATTTCAAGCAGCACCGTGTTGACGAGGAAAACAATCCTGATTCTCAACTTTTTCTCGAGAAGGATGCAGATAAGGTCACATCTGCAATTGTTGATTTTGTTACGCTACTTGCAGAGAAGAATCCGGGCAAGCCGATTTTATGGATTTATGGGATGATGGGGCACGGCCTCTGGCCGATCATTTTGAAGGCGACTGCGTGCATTCACGAGAAGGGGATAACGGATTTTGATGCCTTGCTCCTTCCGGAGGCCTCACCAAGTGAGCTTGGTGCGAACTCGCATCCGCTTGCCGTATCGCATGAGATATGCGCGAAAGCCGTCGTCGAACGGGTCAGGCAGAAGGGTTGGCTCGACTGAGACACAGCTACATGAATCCACCCATCTTTGCATGAATCGATATGTATACAGCTCTCCCCTACAAAATAAGTGGCAGTGCTTGCTCTTCGACCCAATGCGTCAGAAGTGCATCTATTTGTTCGTATGTGCTTGCCTGCATGGCGAAGGCTTTATACTCACCA
>JBPOHB010000227.1:0-5000 GCA_052036055.1 Bacillota bacterium
ATATTCTGTCGATTTCTTCTGCGTCTGGCAAGGCCGTTGGGTGTAATATGTCGAATAATTACTACACGTCGGCATTCTGGTTCGCAAACGGATGCAAGCTGTTTGGTGCATCCGGCGCCGATCCGGAAGGCAGCTCATATAATAATGAGAATGGATTAGCCGCTGCAAATTATATCGCAGGACTGCGTGTGGCCGGCTTAAGCAATTATTCCCAAGATGCCGCACTCACCGCTTTTGCGGATGGCACACTCTGTGCACAGATTGCTGACGGAAGCGCAAAATACGATTTTCAGGAGGCACTCGGCGACAACTATGGTGTTGCGTCGCTTCCAACCGTTGCCATTGACGGAGAAAATAAAGAACTCGTATCCTTTTCGGAAATCCGCCTCTATGCGGTAAATGCCAAGTCGGACTCTTCACGAGCCGCGATGCAGCTTGCGACTTTCCTGACAAATTACAGCAATCAACTCACACGGTATACCCAGACAGGAGCGATTCCTGTAAATATTGCAGCGGCAGCTGATGCAACAATAGCAAGTGACGCAACATCCGGCGCGATCGCGACACAACTTACTGATTCTGTTGCCATACCAGTGATTCCGCAGAAGGTTAATTTCTGGTCAGCATACAGCATGTCGATTACGCTTGACATATATAACGGTATGACAACGGACTACCAATCGGCTCTTGCTACATGGGAGTCTCTGCTGAAAGCGACCGTAGCGGCCGAATAATCACGAAACGAGGCGAAAAGGATGGCGATGAATTATCTGTCTTTGTCGGAAGACGTGCAAAAGAAGATTCTTGCGGATCGCCAGAACCATCAAGAGAATGCTTCAAAGTGTCTGGATGCGAGTGTCCTTCGGCGCTTGCCAGCAAAGGACAAGGCAAATCTGTGGCGCCCAGCATATGCGCGCGACACGGAAAAAATCATGCACTGCCCTTATTACAACCGCTATACCGACAAGACACAGGTTTTCTCCTTTTACCGAAATGATGATATCACGAGGCGATCCCTCCATGTCCAGCTCGTCTCGCGGATTGCGCGAACGATCGGTGAGTTACTTGGTCTTAACATAGATCTGATCGAGGCAATCTCCCTGGGGCATGATATTGGGCATACCCCCTTTGGACACGTCGGCGAAAAATATGTAAGTGAATTGCTTTTCGAAAACACGGGAAGGATATTCAATCATAATGTACACAGCGTACGCGTACTCGATACGCTTTTCGCTCGAAATATAAGCTTGCAGACGCTTGACGGAATCCTATGCCATAATGGGGAAATTGAGAAGAAAATATACGAGATGGCGGCCCCGAAAACATTCGAGAAATTCGATGAAGAGGTTGCAGGCTGCTATGTATGCAAAAAAAACAACAATAAGTTGATTCCATTTACCCTTGAGGGCTGCGTTGTCCGTATTTGTGATATGATTGCCTATCTGGGCAAAGATCGGCAAGATGCCGTAAAGGCAAAGGTCTCAAAAGAGCGATCTTTCGCACAGGGACGAATGGGTGCAACCAATGCGGAAATCATTAACAATATGACAGTGGATATCGTCGAAAATAGTTATGGCAAGGATCATCTTGAAATGAGTGAGGACATTTTCACTGACCTCAAGACAGCCAAAAGTGAGAACTACCAGCACATTTACGGAAGTGATGAGCTGAATCAGAAGTACAGTAAGGATCTGGAACCCATGTTTCAAGAGGTATATAGAAAGCTTCTCGCGGACGCCAAAAGAATGGATACAAATTCGGTGCTTTTCAAGCATCACATTTACTTAATCGAAAACGAGCGCAAATATTATGTCGGCACAAAATATAGGGAAGAAGAGCCAAACCAGATTGTCGTAGATTATATTGCAAGCATGACAGACGATTATTTTATCGATCTCTACAAATATCTCTTCCCATCAGGAAAACACGAAGTGAAATACGTATCGTATTTTGAAGATTTGCAGGGGTGAGGGGGAGACGGCTTTCCGCCTCTTGCAAGTAGTTCATAGGGTGAAAGCACCCTGATTTTTCTCCACATTTCACGAAGATATGCTTTACACATGTCAAACCCGGTGCTATACTAAATTGCCCGAAGTCTGACGGGGAATTGTTTTTGTGCGTTTTTTTATGAGTCGCATACGATGGAGCAAGAACCCAGTCAAGATGATGGAGTATATTTTTGAAAGGAGGTGTATTGATGCCAACGTTCAACCAATTGGTTAAAACCGGAAGACAATCGAAGACCTACAAGTCAACTTCGCCCGCTCTTCAGAGCGGACTGAACACACTGCATAAGAGAGAGACGGATATTTCTTCTCCTCAGAAGCGCGGTGTCTGCACAGTTGTTAAGACTGTTACCCCCAAGAAGCCTAACTCAGCGCTTCGTAAGGTCGCAAGAGTCCGTCTGACAAACAGTTACGAGGTTACAGCTTACATTCCGGGTATCGGGCATAATCTGCAAGAGCATTCAGTTGTTCTTATCAGAGGCGGACGTGTTAAGGATCTTCCCGGTGTGCGCTATCACATCGTCAGAGGAACACTTGATACGGCCGGTGTAGCCAATCGTCTGCAGAGCCGTTCCAAATACGGAGCGAAGAAGCCGAAGGCCGCTAAGGTCAAGAAGTAATCTTTTTTGTGGTTGGACAGAAAGTGATCAGTACACTGTCAATATAGATTTCGATCTACTGTGACATTGCATCTGGCACCGACACGGTCCAAAAAACGTGAGTACCTGTGATTTCAGATGAATTCTGATAATCATGAAAGGAGGGAAGACAAGTGCCAAGAAAAGGCAATGTCCCAGTAAGAGAAGTGCTCCCAGATCCGCTGTATAACGATGTGAAGGTGACGAAACTCATCAACAACATTATGCTCGACGGAAAGAAGGGTGTTGCACAAAAGATTTGCTACGATGCTTTTGATCTCATCAAGGAGCGTACGGGCAAGGAGCCGATGGAAGTATTTCTCCAGGCTCTGGAAAATGTTATGCCCGTTCTCGAAGTTAAGGCAAGACGCGTCGGCGGAGCGAATTATCAGGTTCCGATCGAGGTTCGTCCTGCAAGACGTCAGACTTTAGCACTTCGCTGGATTGTTTCTTATGCAAGAAACCGCAGCGAACGTACGATGAGTGAGCGTCTTGCATCTGAATTAACAGATGCATCCAACAACACAGGCGGATCATACAAGAAGAAAGAAGACATGCATAAGATGGCAGATGCTAACAGAGCATTTGCACATTACAGATGGTAAGCATCAGAGTAAGGAGCAATTGAAACCATGGCCAGAGACTTTTCTTTGGAAAATACTAGAAACATTGGCATCATGGCTCATATTGATTCCGGAAAGACCACATGTACGGAGCGTATTCTGTATTACACCGGTAAGATCAGAAAAATCGGTGAAGTACATGAAGGTGCCGCGACCATGGACTGGATGGAGCAGGAGCAGGAGCGTGGTATCACGATAACCTCTGCTGCGACAACAGCTGAATGGAAGGACCATCGTATCAATATTATTGATACACCCGGACACGTTGATTTTACGGTTGAAGTTGAGCGTTCATTGCGTGTTCTCGACGGAGCCGTTACTCTGCTTTCCGCAAAAGGCGGTGTAGAACCGCAGACAGAAACTGTTTGGCGTCAGGCAGACCGTTACGGGGTTCCTCGTATGGCATTTGTTAACAAGATGGACATTATGGGCGCGGATTTCTTCCGCTCTGTAAACATGATGAAAGACCGTCTTAAGACAAACGCAATTGCACTTCAGATTCCAATTGGCGCAGAAGACACATTTACGGGAATCATTGACCTTCTGACGATGAAAGCAGAAGTCTATATCAGCGATGACGGTTCTCTTTTCGAAGAGCGCGACATCCCGGAAGAGATGCTTGAGACGGCAGAGAAATACAGAGAAATCCTTGTCGAGGCAATTGCTGAGCAGGACGAAGAACTGACAATGAAGTTCCTAGAAGGCGAGAAGCTGGAGATTCCTGAGCTCAAAGATGCTCTGCGAAAAGCAGTACTTGCCTGTACAATTACCCCTGTCACATGCGGATCAGCATACAAAAACAAGGGCGTTCAGATGCTTCTGGATGCAATTATTGACTATATGCCTGCTCCGACAGATGTTAAGGCGATTATGGGCATCAACCCAGAGACAGAAGAGGAAGAAGCTCGTCCGTCTTCTGATGACGAGCCTTTTGCCGCACTAGCATTCAAAATTATGACAGATCCGTTTGTTGGCAAACTCTGCTTTTTCCGTGTATATTCCGGAACGCTTGATGCCGGCTCATATGTCACGAATGCCGGAAAAAAGAAGAGGGAACGTATCGGACGTATTCTTCAGATGCATGCAAACCACCGCGAGGAAATCCAGAAGGTTTATTCCGGAGATATTGCGGCGGCTGTTGGACTTAAGGATACGACAACGGGCGACACGCTCTGTGATGAGAAGGCTCTGATTATCTTAGAGTCTATGGATTTCCCGGAGCCTGTTATCGAAGTTGCCATCGAACCGAAATCACGTGCTTCTCAGGAGAAGATGATTGCCGCTTTGCAGAAACTTGCAGAAGAAGATCCGACTTTCCGCACATATACCGATCAGGAAACAGGGCAGACGATTATTGCAGGTATGGGTGAGCTTCACCTAGACATCATAGTCGATCGCTTGTTTCGTGAATTCAAGGTTGAAGCGAATGTCGGCGCACCGCAGGTCGCTTACAAAGAGACAATCCGCAAAGCTGTGCGAGCAGAAGGACGTTTCGTGCGTCAGTCTGGCGGTCACGGTCAGTACGGTCATTGTATCCTTGAGCTTGAGCCACAGGAACCCGGAACGGGATATTCTTTTGTCAACGCAACCGTTGGCGGATCGATCCCGAAAGAGTTTATCTCCCCTATCGATGCTGGTATTCAGGAAGCGATGGGAAGTGGTATTCTTGGCGGATATCCTGTAGTGGATGTCAAAGTATCCGTTGTTGACGGATCCTACCACGATGTCGACTC
>JBPOHB010000255.1:0-1832 GCA_052036055.1 Bacillota bacterium
GCGGAAGATTGTACAAATCATACTCCGCACGAGCTTCATATACTTCACAAGATACCCGAATGGGAATCATAATGTCAGTATGATTGTGAAAAGATAAATCCACGTGAATCCGAGCACTTCTTGACTTCCGATTATTATTCCCTTCTTCAATTACCGTTCGATCATCGTCATTCTTCACGACTTGCGAAGAGGTATCCGAAAGAACCCCCATAGCCTCATTGGCAAACGCTTCCGAGATAAAACTTGTTGTTATGCGAATGCCTGACATCTCAACGAGCGTTTCCGCAAGGATTTCTGGCACACGAAATATACCACTAAACCCAAATGTTCCGTTCTCAATGCGAATCTTCCCGTGTTTGTCAGCATCAAGTCGATACACTAAAATCGTAATAAGATTATCCTCGCCGGATAAATAGGGGGAAAGCAAAATACGATTTGTCTCGTATATAGCGGATGACTTAAGAACAAAATTACCATTTACATAGACTTCAAAGCGCCCACGAATGCCAGCACACGAAAAATAGATCGCACGTTCAAGATAATCAGCAGGTATGGCAATCCATGCACGATACACGCCGACATCATCTGAATAGTCCGAATTAGCAAGCGAATTCATTTTGGCAGACAATTTACTTCGGAGTTTGCCTTGTTCTTCTTTATCGGCTACATGATACATAAGATCCGAAGGAAGCCCATATCCCTCCTGCTGCCAGACAGACGGAAGCGTAACCTCATCCCAACTTCCATCATTGCAGGAATACGAGGCAAAATCAACGGGTACAAGATCTCTATTCTCAGCATGATAAAAACGCCATGTATTGAGCGGAAATTGCCATTTCGACGCAGAAAGTCCATAGTCAGGAAGGACTTTGTCACAATATATGTCATCCGCCGAGTCATATGGCCAGAACAAATCTGGGCCAGCTTGAGCCTTCATACAACAAACTCCTAACAGGTAGAATCATTCAAATTCGCGCACAAACAGCACCGTACATGAATGTAGTTACAATCTATTTTACCATTCACTTTGAAAAAACAGGTATCAATCATATTTCATTTTATTTTCGCGCAAAAAAGCTGCTTCCTACAATACGTAAAAAGCAGCCTTCTTTCGTTCCAGATATGAATGGATTCAGAATGGGATACTGCAAGTAAGGAAAATAGTCGCCATGAGTGACGCGACAAGCGATACTACAGTAACTTGTGTATTAAGAGAAGGACCGGCGGTATCTTTGAATGGATCGCCGACTGTATCGCCAACAACTGCCGCATGATGAGCGGCTGATCCTTTCCCGCCGTGATTGCCTGCCTCGATATACTTCTTCGCATTGTCCCATAGACCACCTGCGTTTGACATGAATAGTGCAAGCAGCAAGCCACTGATTATATTTCCCGCAAGGAATCCACCAATTGCCTGAACGCCGCCAACGAAACCAACAAAAAGCGTTGCCGCAATTGCCATCAACCCAGCGGGAATCAATTCTTTGAGTGCTCCCTTGGTTGCGATATCAATACACTTTTCATATTCGGGAACAACACCCTCTTTTCCTTCTCGAAGACCCACAATTTCCTTGAATTGACGATGAATTTCAGCCACAAGTCTCTGCGCGTTTCGATCAACACCAAGCATAAGCATGGCAGAAAAGACGGCAGGAATTGCAGATCCGACGAGTAATCCAAAGAATACAACAGGGTTCAGTACATCAAACGATGTAATCATCTTATCGGCAGAAAGACCTAACGAAACGACATCCTCTATAACCACTGACATAAATGCTCCAAGAAGTGCTATAATGTTAAGTCCGGCAGCACCAAATGCAAAACCCATCTTA
>JBPOHB010000201.1:0-3694 GCA_052036055.1 Bacillota bacterium
TATTATTCTCGTCGGACCTTCTGGTTGCGGTAAATCTACAACACTTAGAATGGTTGCTGGTCTTGAAGATATTTCAGAAGGTGAAGTCTACATTGGAGACCGCCTGATCAATGATATCCTTCCTAAAGACAGAGACATCGCAATGGTTTTCCAGAACTACGCTTTGTATCCTCATATGACGGTTTTCGACAACATGGCATTCGGACTTAAGCTTCGCAAAATTCCTAAGGAAGACATTAAGCGTCGTGTTGGCGAGGCAGCGAAGATTCTTGAGATTGAGCACCTTCTCGAGCGTAAGCCCAAGGCTCTTTCCGGTGGACAGAGACAGCGTGTTGCTCTTGGCCGTGCTATCGTACGTGACCCCAAAGTATTCTTGATGGATGAGCCTCTTTCTAACCTTGACGCTAAACTTCGTGTTCAGATGCGTGTTGAGATTACGAAGCTTCACCAGAGACTGCAGACGACGATCATCTATGTTACGCATGATCAGACAGAAGCTATGACGATGGGTACTCGTATCGTTGTTATGAAGGACGGATTCATTCAGCAGGTTGATTCTCCAACGGAGTTGTATGAGCATCCTGTTAATACTTTCGTTGCTGGATTTATTGGAATGCCTCCTATGAACTTCATCAATGCATCCATTCACGTTGAAGCTGGCGATGTCTACGTTGCCTTTGAGAATTCGACGATTAAGCTTCCAGCACGATATGCGGTTCCTGAGGTTCTTGAGCATGATGGTAAGGACGTTATCTTTGGTGTCCGTCCTGAAGCTATCACAGATGATATTACATATGTACAGCAGCATGAGGATACTTCTTTCTCTGCAGACGTTGACGTTGTTGAACTTCTGGGTGCTGAGACATATCTGTATGTTACGGTTAATGGAGCTCTTCCGCTCACAGCGAGAGTTGATCCTACGACTTCTCAGTCACGCGTTGGCGAGGTTGTCGGACTTGCAATTGATGCTAACCGTATCCATCTGTTTGATAAAGAGACAGAGCAGAGCATCATTTCTTAAGTTTTCGATTAGCAATAGCGATGATAGAAGCGGCTTCCCATTTGGGGAGTCGCTTTTTTTCGAGAAGAGAGACACGTTGCATGCAATTGACGGGATATCTTGAAACTTTCTTTTTCACTTGTATTTCAAAATGATGTCGACTTGCAGGTGCTATTGCATCATGCGTTCCAAACGATTAAGATAAGATAAGCGAGTAATCGAATGTCTCTTATGGGGATAAATACTGCGCGCATCGCGCATCTGTGTGGGTGAAATAATGGAAGAGATTAAAAAGTGCATTCGGGAAGCCGGACAGATAATTGATCAAACCGTCGGAGTAATGGATACGACAGGCCTCGTAATCGCGTGTACTGACTCAGCGTGGGAAGGGACGGAAGATTCTTCCGTGAGAGCGGTTCTCCTTTCTGAGGATTTGGTTGCAAGTACATCCGGCAAGACGTACATGAAGATCCAAATAGGGGATCAGACACAGTACATAGGTTTTATCAGTGGAACCGATGCTATTGCAAGAACGTATTTAGAATTGATTTCCCAGTGGATTCGTGCTGCTCTTCGTGAAAGAAATACGGATGCAGAGCGGGATACCTTTATTAAGAATATTCTTTTGGAAAACGAACTTCCCGGTGACATACCATTGAAAGCGCGCGAGTTCAAGGTACCTTATGCGATGAGAAGAGTTGTTCTTCTGGTTCGCGTTGCGCAAAATGAAGGAAGCTCCTGTGTTGAGATCCTTCACGGCCTTTTTCCAGACAGGAAAACGCATTATGTCCTTGCAATGGATGAAGAAACGATTGTGCTGCTTGTAGAAATCGGCGAGAATTTTGATGCGTCAGTTGAAGAAATAAGTAAGACAATTCTTGATAACCTGAACACAGAATCAATGTCTCGTGTCTTTATCGGAATCGGTATGGCGGCTGACACGATGAAGGACGCTGCAAAATCGTATCGTGAGGCGACGATGGCCCTGCGTGTCGGCAGCATCTTCGAAAGCGAGAAGTACGTCATGCGTTATGACAAGCTCGGTCTTGGCAGGCTCATTTATCAGTTGCCGCCAACGCTTTGCAACATGTTCCTGGACGAAGTTTTCCCCAAAGGAGCATATGAAGCACTTGATTCCGAGACGCTTCTCACCATTTCGAAGTTTTTTGAAAACAATTTGAATGGCAGCGAGACATCAAGACGGCTGTTCGTACATAGAAACACGCTTGTATATCGCCTGGATAAGGTTCAGAAGATTACGGCGCTTGATTTGCGTAGCTTTGATGACGCGGTTCTATTTAAGCTTGCGGCAATGGTTCGGACGTATCTCGAAAAGCAAGATAAGAATGGTCGACTTTCACCCGGAAAATGGTGAGGGTGGTAGGGAGGCTACAGGTTGATTCGTTTTGACGACGTATATATGACATATAAGACAGGTACTGACGCACTTCGTGGCGTTAGTTTTAAAATCAGTAGCGGCGAGTTTGTGTTTGTCATCGGGAAGAGTGGATCGGGCAAATCGACGCTCGTTAAGCTATTAACAAGAGAAGAAAAGCCCACAGGTGGAATCGTTTCGATTGATCGATTTCCGATCTCGAAGATGGAGCGATCGCTGATACCCGTTTTGCGTCGGCATATTGGCATGATTTTCCAGGACTTTCGCTTGATTGAATCGAAGACCGTTTTCGAGAACGTCAGCTTTGCAGGCGAAATCATCGGAATGAATCGTAAGAAACTTATCCAGACGGTTAAAATCGTTTTGAACGTTGTTGGATTGCAGCATAAGGCGATAGCTTTCCCCAAAGAGCTATCAGGCGGGGAACAGCAGCGCGTATCAATCGCTCGAGCGATGGTGAATGATCCCAAGATTATTCTGGCGGACGAACCGACGGGGAATCTTGATCCACAGACAAGCGAATCCATTATGGCTCTTCTTGAAGAGATTAATCGGAATGGAACGACGGTCATTATATGTACGCATGATAGCAATCTGGTTGATCGTATGAAGAAACGAGTCATCGAAATAGCAGATGGTGTGATCATTCGAGATGAGAAAGGCAGCGGATATTCTGCCAGTGAAGAGGATGAGGCAGATTTGCTTGTCGCCGCCACGCCGGAAAGAGATTACGAATTTCCGGAGGTTGGCGTATGATTATTCGCACGATGTACAACTCAATTAAGGAAGGGCTTCAGGGAATTCTTCGCCATCCACTTGTAACGCTTGCATCGATGACAACCATATTACTGATGCTCTTGCTGATGTCTGCATTTGTTGGGTTTTCGGCAAATGCACGTTACATTATGAAAAATGTCGGTCAACAGCCGCCCATTGAAGTGTATATGAACCTATCTTCAACAGAGACAGATCGCGCGGCAGTTGCCGAGTACCTTTCTGGAAATAGTGAACAGGTTCTCTCTTACGAAGTATTCACCCCCGAACAGAATTACAATCAGTTCAAAGCCAACCTCGGTGAGAATGCCTCGGTACTAGACAATTTTGACTATAACCTATACCTGCCCTATACGTTTTCCATTAAACTTGTTGATCCGAGTTATGCTGATGAAGTCGTCATGCGCATTCAGGCTACACCAGGCGTGCGAAAAGTTGTACAGGAACAAGAGGTTATGGTTTTTCTGGCACGCGCGACGAAATGGGTGAACATTGGTACGGCTAGCGCGTTTGCGGTTCTATTT
>JBPOHB010000259.1:0-4387 GCA_052036055.1 Bacillota bacterium
ATCTCTTGAGGATCTGGGAAAAGGACTTCGTTCACAGACAGGAACAATCTTTTCCACTCTCGACAAGGGACCTCGCTATCTTGAGCTCACAGAAGGATACATTGTTAAGCTTGCTCTCGACAATGACGAGCAGATTACTGGCTATCAATTCGTTAAGATCGGGCCAATGCTTGAGCAGATTAAGAACGGCGTGGATGCCAACGAAGCTTATAAGAAGAATCTCGGAACCTATGGACGTTTTGCTGACGCACCTCGTTACATTGATCCGAGAAAAGAATAAGATAGGAAGGAGACATAATCATGGCACTTTTTGAAAGTTACGAGAGAAGAATTCCCCAGATTACAGCTGTCTTGGCCGAATATGGTATTGCTTCCATTGAGGAGGCCAAAGCCATTTGTGATGCAAAGGGCGTTGACCCCTATACAATCTGTAAAGAAACACAGCCAATTGCCTTTGAAAATGCTGCTTGGGCCTACGTCGTAGGTGCTGCCATCGCATTCAAGAAGGGGGCAACGAAGGCTTCTGATGCTGCCGAAGCGATTGGAATCGGTCTGCAGGCATTCTGCATTCCCGGATCTGTTGCAGACGACAGAAAGGTCGGTATCGGACATGGAAACCTTGCGGCAATGCTTCTTCGCGAAGAGACAGATTGCTTTGCTTTCCTAGCCGGTCATGAATCTTTTGCTGCTGCTGAGGGCGCAATCAAAATCGCACAATCCGCAGGGAAAGTCAGAACGACTCCTTTGCGCGTTATCCTGAATGGACTTGGTAAAGACGCTGCCTTCATCATTTCTCGAATCAACGGATTCACCTACGTTCAGACAAAATTTGACTACGCAACTGGTAAAGTGTCTATCGTTAAGGAGACGGCTTATTCCGAGGGAGACCGCGCGAAGGTTCGGTGCTACGGTGCGGATGACGTACGCGAAGGCGTCGCAATCATGCATTTGGAAGGTGTTGACGTGTCCATCACGGGCAACTCGACAAACCCGACCCGTTTCCAGCATCCTGTTGCGGGAACATATAAGAAGGAATGTTACGACCTTGGCAAGAAGTACTTCTCTGTTGCATCTGGCGGCGGCACTGGCCGTACGCTTCATCCTGATAATATGGCGGCAGGCCCTGCCTCCTATGGCATGACAGATACAATGGGACGCATGCACTCTGACGCTCAGTTTGCTGGTTCGTCTTCCGTTCCTGCTCATGTTGAGATGATGGGCTTCATCGGCATGGGTAACAACCCCATGGTTGGCGCGACGGTTGCCGTTGCTGTTGCTGTTGAAGAAGCAGGCTGATTCTCACTTCTTGTTCATAAATCATAACGATAAAGGCTCTGAATACATGATTCAGAGCCTTTTTGTTTTTTGGGGTCTCTTCTGATCCTTCTCGATTTACTTCATTCGTGGATGAGGTCAAGAATCTTCTGCGTCAGCATGATACGGGCACGCGCTTCGACAGACATGCGAAGTGCCATGAGTGCCAAATCGCGGCGGTCTGCTTCTGTCAAATCCGATTCATCTTCCGATATCTTCATCTCATCAAGCTTGCTGGAAAGATCCACTTTATTTGCATCAATTGCATCGGACTGTACGCGCAGAAAAAAGTCATACAGATCCTTCTCATTGTTATCAATCATCGCGGTTTGCAAAAGAGTCGAGAGATCCGAAATGGAAAGCACTGGCTTCAACGAACATAAAATTGAAAGAAGCGCCAAATGACCCTTTGCATACTTCTTATCTGTTGCGCGTGGAAGAAGCCCGTCCTTCGTATAGTTGTTGATCATCGGCTGCGTCAGAAGCTTATCCTCTTCACTGCGTCGATAAAACGCAAGTTGACGCTCCATTAATGTGAGAACCTGATCCATATACAGCTCAATATCCGGGAGTCGATCCCACTCAACCAGCCCTGCCCCGGTCAATCCACCCAACCATGTGCGAAGCGACTCAGGCGTATTGCCTTTTGCGGACGACCTGACATCGGCAGAATCGGCCTTGTCATTTTCTTTATTGTGTGACTCAGTCTTTGACATAAGATGGTCCTCACTTGTTGCAAAAATATAAGTTGATCATATCATATCTGCTCATCTTTGTCTTTCTTTGACTTCACATGAAGACAAGATTTCTCAAGAACCCGGCGCGTAAGAACAAGCCTATGGCCGCAGGTCATGCAAACGAGTGTAATGTCCGCGCCAACGCGAAAAACTTCCCATTCCTTCCCGCCGCATGGGTGTTGTTTTCTCAAGGTAACAAGGTCGCCTTCACAGAACGGGTATAAAAAGAATGGGCTTGCCATATTCCACCTCCGAATTACACTGATTTTCTTGCCATGGTGACACGAGGTTGTCCACCATAGTCGCGAAAACACTGCGTCCTATCAAAGCCATGCTCTCGGCAAAGTTTTGAAACCGCTTCTGCCTGTTCGTATCCGTGTTCAAAGATGATTACGCCATCACATGCAAGATAATGCGAAGACTCCGAAAGGATTCTCTCGTAAAAAGACAGACCCATCTTCCGATCTGTTAATGCCATTTCTGGTTCAAAATCACGTACCTCGGGCATTAAGCTATTCATCTCGTCTTGACGCACATAGGGCGGATTCGAAATAATGAGATTTGCTTTCTCTCCGGAAAAAATGGACGCAAATGTCGATTGATCCGGAAAAAGGTCGCATTCTCGCAAATCGAGATGGGAGGAAAGAGCAAAGTTGTCCCGATTTCTGCGCGCATATGAAAGGGCTTCTGGAGATATATCCGTAAGCAGAGCCTGAAAAGCTACCTTTCTCTCGCGAAGCTTCTCCGATATTGCAATTGCCAAGCAACCCGAACCAGTACAAACATCGACGAAGCGAAGAGTGCCCGTATATGGGGTAGCGCCAAAATCCGTTTCGATCTCTTGATTGCAATACTGGGACGCTGGCATATCCTCCAATCCCAAAACAGCAAGCGCGATCTCAACCGCTATTTCGCTATCGGATCTTGGAATCAAGACACCTGGTCCGACTTGAAAAGGGTATCCATAAAAAAACGTAGTTCCCAAAATATACGCAAGTGGCTCACGGGATATCCTTCGTGTCGTAATCTCTTGCAGCTTTGCTAGCAAATCTGACGAGAATAGCACGTTCATCGGTTCTTTTGCGTGAAGCGAAAGCCACGCACGGTTCTTATCCGTCATTTGCGTAAGCCACAGATAAATCTCCGGCCGGGCATATTCAATACCAGCCTCATTTAGTTTGTGCGATGTATCGGCAATCCACTCGGATAAGGTCACCAGTTATCCTCTCCCTCGTGTTCAGGCATGACAGCTTCCATTGCCGTAATTGCCACTTCTAACATGCTGTCGTCCGGCTCCTTCGTCGTGAAGCGCTGCAACCACATACCGGGTTTTGAGATGGCTTTGCAAACCGCATTGTCGTCATGTTTTCCGGTAAAATGAATAATCTCATATGCAATACCTCCAACAACAGGAACCATCGCGAGTCTTGTCAGAGCATCCACCCACCAGATATCAACGTCAATAATTGCATCTGCAACGCTGAAAACCAATATCGATACGACAATGACAATAAACATAAAAGCTGTTCCACATCTCGGATGAAAGCGATTGTATTTCCGAACATTCTCAACGGTCAGCGGCTCGCCGGCTTCATAGCAGGCAATGGTTTTGTGCTCGGCACCATGATACATCCATACGCGGGCAATATCCTTCAGGCGCGAGGTAATTGCCAGATATGCAATAAAAATCGTAATACGAAGGAGTCCTTCGACAAGATTCAAAATGAGGTTGACAGAGAAATCGCCCAGGCTGCTATCTGGTAAGAAATACGTAATGAAGCTTACGATTAGGCTGGGAAGAATGAGAAAAAGTACAACACTGAATAGAAGGCCCAACGTTGCCGTAAGTATCATCATCAAATTCATATGCTTATCAATAAATTCATCCACTTTGCTGGGTGGTTGCTTGGGATCCTGAAAAACGGCTGCTTCGCGTGCTTTATTCGACTGATCTTCGACAGAAGAAACGTCCGTAGCCTCTAAAGAAGATGTAATATCTGGGGTATCATCACCCGAGGAAGGCACAGTCTTCGGAGGGGCTTCTTCCGACAATTCGGCAGAACGCATCAACGCTCCCGTTCCAGTAACAAGCTGTCTGAAAAGGCGAATGCAGCCTCTCGCAAGAGGAATTTTCTCAAAAAATATCGTTTTCCTTCCCTGGGAAATCTCTTCGACAATAATCGACCCGTCCGCCTTGCGAACTGCCATTGCAATTCTTCTCGGCCCGACCATCATAAGCCCTTCCATAAGTGCTTGCCCGCCAATGGTCGTTTTCTTACCAGAAACTTTATTCGAAACAACTTCCGCAGGCGCAACGGCAGAAGCCTGTTCAATCT
>JBPOHB010000045.1:0-6232 GCA_052036055.1 Bacillota bacterium
GCTTTCAGAATTTCTCGCACGCTCGCATCATATGGGTTGATAATTTCACCGAGAATTTGCCCCTCGCGTACATTTTCACCAGCGGTAACGAATGTTCTTAAGAGTCCGGATGCGTGAGAACGTACATTTTGCATATTTTCGTCTGTGATCATTTCTGACAATAAGCCGTTTTGCACTTCACAGCTGATGATGCCCTGTGATCCCAGAAAACGTAAGATCGCGCGTGTCGCGAAGTCTGCGGCGGCGTCATCAATGTAATCGGTTTGGCCGACATAGAGGGAGAATGCTTTGCGTTCCCACAGCTGAAGGTTATAGTTTAGCGTAGTCGTGTCATAGGGCTTTCCGCTACGTATTAGTATATAGGCAAGACCAAACCCACGCGCCATTTCCGGATCTTTGAACTCTGTATTCATCATGCGGATGTGGGGGATAAAATTGCCATCCAGATAGAAGCTTGGCAGTTGGATGCCGATTTCGTAATCTTTGACGCTTTCAAATATTGCATGGGCTATCCGCTGTGTTGTCTCGCCTAAGCTGTATCCGGGGAACATACGGTTAATGTCTGTGTTATCCATTGCCCAGAAGCGTTTGCCGATATTCATAGAGAAATTATTACCGGAGGGAATGACAAGAATCTCTTTGCCGGGAAGAATTTTTCCGTCTGCTTCGAGTTTCCGAAGTATCTCGACAAGACGGGCGCAGGTGTAGAGCTGCGAGATTTCGTTCCCGCGCAATGCGCCGATGACGGCACAAGATTTCTCGCCTTCGCCGAAACGAAATCCTGTGATGCGCATCTGGTCTCTATGCGGCGAGTTCAGGGTAAATATGACTTCCTTCTTCATCAGGCCTCCTCCTCTTGATTTTCCTCTTCAGAAATTGAGTCGGAGAAAATCCGACCGAGAAGACTGCCCTCATAGACGACTGGGTAGGCGCGTAGTGTGAATAAGTAACCGTCGCACGGTGCCAGAATACGTTGGAGCACCTTCCCTCGAAGGGGGTCCATAATGATACCGATTTGCTCGTCTTTTTTAACGATATCTTCATGTTTGGCATCGGGGACGAAGATGCCGGAACACGCGGCATTCAGATAATACACAGTGCCGTCGCGTGAATCAATCGGATGCGAGATCTCATCAACCGGCCCCGTCCAGATGCCCATATCTTTCATAACAGTGAACGCCCCGACAACCATCTTGTCACCAAGACTGCGCGTAATTCGCATGCCTACACCGACTTCAACCACCACGCAAGGGGTGCCTTGCGAGTTGAGTGAATGTGCGAGTGTGGACTCAAGGACGGTTGCAGAAGAATGAATCCAAAGGAAATCGAGATTTAGCTTTTCCGCGAAAGGCATGACGGTACTTGCGGAGTCATCGCTAATCCTCGCCTGCGGAATCTCCTTCAGGAAAATGTTGCTCGCGTGATAATCGATGACAAGGTTTGCACCCTGTAGACTTGCGACAATTTCATTTGCCATCGTCTCAACCATTGTCCCATTTATGTCTCCCGGGAAAATGCGATTCAGATCGAGATCAAAAGCGGGAATTCCGCGTGTGATCGTATCGATTCCGAGCGGATTAAGCGCGGGATAGATATCAACGATACCGTTAAGATATTCTGGATATTCACGGAGTCGCCTTGCAACTTCAAAACAGACATACTGTCCTTCGAGCTCATCGCCATGCGTACCCGTCACAAGACAGATTCGTTTAATCTGATTCGGTCGATCCGGCGAATCCGGCTGGAAGCGACAGTATAATACGGAGAGCGTCTCATCTACAGGGAGCTCTGCCGAGCATAAGTGAAATACTTGCTGATTCATAGTAAGGATATTTCCTCCACGGTTGCGTTTACCTCGATCGTCTGATCAACTTGGGACTGCGTACAAGAGAAGCTGCCACGGTCAATACTGCAGTCTTCGTAATCGCGTCCATGAGAGAACTTGATGTATCCGAAATCGATTGGCTGATCATTGGTCGGATCCATTCCATGCCACGCTCCATCATCATATACTTCGACCCATGCATGCGAGCTGCCTTCGCCTGCGATGAGACCGGCGGCATATCGCGCAGGAATCGAAGCCATGCGGCATAGGGCAATCAATATATGAGCATAATCCTGACAGACACCCTTACCGGCTTGGAGGGCTTCTTCGGCCGTTGTCTGCGTGTCTGTCGTCAGTGGCTGGTACTCCATCCGTGCGAAAACTTCATGAGACAGCGTACATGCCTTTTGTGTAGAGGAGAATCCTTCATCGAAGACAATTCCTTTATACAAAGACGCAAGGGATTCACCGGGGATACACTTAACCGAAGGAAAAGAATAGATTCGATCAAGCGGTTCATGAGACAAATAGAAACTTGAGATAATGTCACCTGATACGGAAAATGAGAAGCTATCGTGTGTCTTGATCAAAGATCCGGACAGCGTCTGGTTCCCAAAACTGTCAGTACCAGAAAGAAGAGGCGTCTCAGGCTTAACCTCATACGAGACATTATGACATCTCTGAAACGAAGTCTGCAAAGGCAGACAACGAAGAAGAAAATGGTGATTCTCGACGGGGCACGCAAAGGAGAGCGAAGTGGAATAGGAAAAATGATATCTTTTCATTGATCTCGACCTCCCGGATTAAATATACCTGGAATGGCACGAAGCATCTGTGAACCGCCTTGGGGAAGATTCGCCGCGCCGGATGTCAAAATTGTCAGATGATACGGATCAAAGGTCTGAGGAAGATGCCTTGCATATCTTTCAAGCCTTGCAACTTCGGTGCGTATCAGGGATGTTTGCTTGCCAAAACGGACGTACAGATCAATTCGCTCCGTATATTTTCCGGATTTAATGATGTCGCGAATCGTATCGATAAGAATTGCATCGTCCGCACACCCCCAGAACCCCAAGATATCATCCGTCACTTTTGTAAGATCGAAACTTCGGCATCCTTTCGCAATGCAGGCATCCAGATCATTTTTCGCAAGCTGAATAAAGGAAAGAGAACGCGAGCCCAGTTCGTCGCGAAGCATGATCGCATTATCGTGCGCTGACTCAAGCGCACGTATCAGCGAATAGGGTTCGGTTGTGTCGGAAATCATCGAAGTCAGAAATTCGCTTTTCGAAGCGTAGTGATAGGTGATTCCGAGTTTGGTGCAGAAATCTTTGCATCCGTCTGGACTTCGGTCAATGCCCTGATCGTAATACTCATTTAAAAATTCTATTGTGCTGAAAACGCGTTCGGCATAGCGACCCAACCAGAAGAGATAATTCGCTTTTACTTTTGAGATAGTACCCATGTGTCCTTAAACCCTCCTCCTTGAGATGAATTGACGACAAACGATTCCGGTACGCGTGAGAAACGCGTCAGTCCGCTCTTCCAGACCTGGATATTGTCACCGTTTACGACGAAAGCCCGAAGATCTGCTTTTCGCGGCACGATCTTCCCATCGTCATCGAGCACATCGAGATCAACAAAATCGATGACTTCCTGTGCAATGAAACGGCGAGATTCGTGCGTAAGTCGAAGGCGCCACTGTGCAAGTTCGGTCTTGTCCAGATCTTTACCGAAAACAATGCCATATCCGCCCGCTTCGGAAACATCCTTGAGAACCAGTGTCTCAAGGTGCTCCTGGATATACTTCGCATCCTTTGGATCGGACGGCAAATAGGTTATTGCGTTATTCAGGATTGGTTCCTCGTGCAGGTAATAGGCGATCATTTTCGGAACAAAATAATAGATTCCTTTGTCGTCCGCAACGCCATTTCCCGGCGCGTTGACAATGGCAACATTCCCTTTGCGATAGGCATCCATGAGGTGCGGAATGCCGATCACGGAATGCTGCTCGAAAATCATCGGATCAAGATATTCATCGGAGATCCGCCGATAGAGTGTTCCGACTCGCTCCTTCTTCCCCGTATAGGATTTGTAGTATAGATTACTGTCAATTACCTGCAAATCGTCTGGAAACGCAAGAACGGCTCCCGTCATTTCTGCGAGATAGGAGTGCTCGAAAAAGGCGGAGTTATAGCGACCGGGAGTTAAGATGACATTGATGCCTCCGCAATTAACCTGATTCATCATGGTAGTCAGCATCTGTGAATAATCGCGATTCTCAACGACAGGGGTCTCTTCGAAAGTCTCAGGGCTGACAGAACGCGTTATATTTCTTGCAACCATCGGATAGGATGCACCCGATGGAACGCGAAGATTATCCTCAAGAATGTACCAGTTCCCGTCTTTCGCTTGAACCAAATCGATTCCGGAGATGTGCGAGTAGATCCCTTTGGTCGGGCGGATTCCGATGCATTGAGCAAGATATCCCTTTGACGAGAATACGAACTCTTCTGGAATGATCTTGTCGCGCAAGATACAGCGATCCTGATAGATGTCAGAAAGAAAGAGATTCAGCGCAGTGACCCGTTGAATAAGGCCTCTTTCCATAATGGCGAATTCATCGGCGGGGAGGATACGCGGGATTGCGTCAAACGGAAATAGCTGCTCGACAAACCTTCCGCCTTTGTAGATTCCAAAGCGTACACCGTAACGAGCCAGATAGTTATTTACGTCTTTTGTCTGTTCGTGAAGCCGTTCCACAGGTCGCCTCCTTTGCGGAAACAAAAAAGCCGCACTCATTTATCATGAGGCGGCTTTGCCCGACTTTTTATTAGTAACAGAATAGCATGCCACGTCTCATTTTGCAAGCTGGATAGAGTAAACTTGCAAAAATGATTTTTATACGGATTCGTTTTCACATGATATAATGAAGGAGAACACTTGCAATTTTCGTAACAGGAGACGCTTCATATGTCGGTTCACGTTGTTCTTTATGAACCAGAAATTCCACAAAATACGGGGAACATCATTCGAACATGTGTGGCGGCTCATGCAAAATTGCATTTAATCGAGCCACTTGGTTTTGATCTGCAAAATAAAGCAGTCAAACGATCAACTTGCAATCTTCTTGATGATGCGGACATCGTTACGTATGCAAGTTTTCAAGAATTTATATCGATGAACAAGGGAGAGTATTATTTTCTGACGCGCTATGGAAGAAAGCCATATTCCGATTTTGCTTTTTCCGATAGGAATCGTGAGATATACTTGATTTTTGGCAAAGAAAGTACGGGAATTCCCTATGAAATCCTTCGGGATCATCTTGCGCGTTGTCTTCGCATTCCGATGTATCCATCCGTAAGGAGTCTTAATCTGGGCAATTCTGTGAGCATCGTTCTCTATGAAGTCATGCGACAACAAGGGTTTCCAAGCCTCTCTTGTTGCGAGGTTCAGAAGGGCGAGGATTTCCTTGAGTCATTTGATATGTAGGGGGAGAAGATCATGACAATTTTGGAACAATTGGAGGCACTGTCGCAGAGAACCGGCGTGTCTGGAACAGAATACTCCGTGAGCGAGTATGCCGCCCAGCAACTGGGCCGCTTTTCGGAAACTGTCTGCACAGATGTTTTGGGAAATGTATATGCAAGGATTGGTTTGTTCGATCCGGGAAAACCCACGCTTCTTCTTGACGCACACATGGATGAGATAGGCATGGTTATTACACACATAGATGAAGAAGGCTTCCTCCGAGTTGGTAATTGCGGGGGCGTTGACAGGCGCATTCTCCCGGCGCAACAAGTGACGATTCATGGCGTGAAGGAGTATAAGGGGGTCGTATGTTCTACACCCCCGCATCTTGCCAAAGAAGAGACCCCGCGTTTTCCGACCGTAGAGGAGCTATATATTGACACGGGATTTTCTGCTAACGACTTAGTGGGGAAAGTCGCTCCCGGAGACAAAGTGACGGTTGATGCGCATTTTCGCGAGCTGATGAATGGCCGCGTTTGCGGGAAAGCACTCGATGACCGTTCAGGGATGGCGGCAATACTTCTGACTCTTGAGCGGATCAAAGAAGAGACGGAAGCATGCGCGTGTAACGTTCTTGTGCTTTTTTCCGTGCAAGAAGAAATTCGCGAGGCTGGGGCACACGTTGCGTCGTCTTATCTTGACGCGGATTATGCAGTATCCATTGATGTCAGCTTCGGCTGGACTCCGGATACGCCTGAATATTCCTGCGGCGAGCTTGGCAAGGGGGTTATGATCGGGTATTCGCCAACACTCAGCCAGGACTTTTCCAGACGTCTGACAAAGCTTGCGTTAGATCATCATATACCGCATCAGATTGAGGTCATGCCTGGAATTACATCGACGAATGCCGACATTATCGGCGTCAGCAGGGGAGGC
>JBPOHB010000252.1:0-1612 GCA_052036055.1 Bacillota bacterium
GTCATGTGAGCCTTCTGGTGCTTGTGCCACAACCGTTACACCTTCGCTTGAGAGTGCATCTGTCGAGTATACAACGCCAGCATCGACTTCGCCGCCTTCCACATAGGTGAGTACCTGTGTCACATCAGAGCCAAGTACGAATTTGCCAGAAATCGCATCCGTAATGCCAAGTGAATCGAAAACAGCCGTGGCATACGTGCCCGCAGGAACACTTGCAGGATCTCCGATTGCTATCATTGTAACATCATCAGAGGTTAAGTCATCAAACGATGTCAGTCCAAGAGACGAATCGGAAGGAACAATAAGTACCACTTCATTTTCAAGAAGATTCACGATACTGTCTGATACCATAAGGCTCTCATCCGACAAGGCCGTCATCTGTTTTTGTGCTGCGGATATGAAAATATCAGCTGGCGCGCCGCTCTCGATTTGTGTCTGAAGTTCGCCAGATGCACCAAAATTGAAGGTAAGTGTAACGTTCGGCTGCTCTTCAGCAAAGGCCGTTGTCAGTTCCGTCATAACGTTTTTAAGGCTAGCCGCCGCCGAGATGGTAAGTTCCGAAGTCGGGAGAAGTGCCTCTGTTTCTTCGGTTGCTGCCATTTCCGTATCGGGAGTCGTTATCGCTTGATCGGATGTAAGTGTTGTCTCTTTTGTCTCCTCTTTACATCCAACAATCACTGTCGAGAGCATAACCAAACTAAGTAGTAGCGTCATCATCTTTTTCATTTTTTTCTCCTGTTTTTGCCAAATCTTATGTCAATTACTCTATATTCCCTGCAAGCAATGAGCGTACTTGCTCTTCGGCTGCAGTTACTTTTCTTCTCGAAATACCAAAATCATATGTGCTGTCCGCCGCTTGCAGAAGACTGCTCAAGCAGCAGTTCCCCGCGCGCTCTCCGATCCCAAGAAGCGTGCAATCACAGTATTTTGCGCCTCCCTTCATGGCTAGTATCGAATTTGCGACCGCCATACCCAGATCGTTATGCGCATGAAATTCAATCGGTATGGCCGAGTGTGACAAAAGGGTCCGAACATTATCTCTGCCTCGACTTGGGAAAAGCACGCCGACCGTATCTGCATACCGAATTTGCTCAACGCCAAACGCAGCGAGCTGCTCCGACAGGGTTATGAGAAACCCAATATCCGCGCGCGATGCATCTTCATATCCGACTGTAACGCGAAATCCGTTTTCCCTCGCATAATTCACACATTCGACAGCCGTCCGAAGAAGCCATTTCTTGTTCTTCCGTAGCTTGACATAAAGCTGTACATACGAGACAGGAAGACTAATATGAATGATGTCAGGCCGACACGCAAAGGATTTGCTGATATCGTCAAGTGAAAGGCGATTCCACGCAGAAATCAGAGCGGTATTACGGCAACGTACAATTTCGGCAATCGCTTCACGCTCAGAACCGCCAAGGGCAGGAATACCCGCTTCAATCTGATAGACTCCCGTACTCTCAATAATACCCGCAAGCGCAACCTTCTCCGAGACAGAGAAAGCAATTCCCGGGCTCTGTTCGCCATCGCGAAGGGTCGTATCCACAATATCACGTCGCTCTTTCATGACAGAATGGCTCCTCTCTTGATGCGTTGTCGAATTATCTCA
>JBPOHB010000016.1:0-15100 GCA_052036055.1 Bacillota bacterium
TGTTGCCGCATTATCCAGATAGACGCGTTTCACTTGACTATTATTCATATCATCGCCCAATTCTTATTCAGAATACCTTCCTGTTTGTTTATATTGATATACACCTAACACGAAACCTACAACAACAATAAACCTAAATAAGCAAGCCTAACGTAACAGATGTTACGCTCTTGGTATGCTTAACGCGAATTCGACATTTTGGATATAAACAGGGCACATTTTGGCTATTTCCTGTGATAAACGCAGTATGAAAAGAGGAACGACACGATACTATCTTCGCTTATCGAGCCATTCTTTAATTTTGGCTTCATAGCCAAGAGTAGTTGGTTCATAATAGATTGTTCCAGAAACCTCGTCGGGAAGGTACTGTTGGTCGACAATATGTCCTTCATAATCATGAGCATATTTGTACCCTTGTCCATATCCGAGTGTTTCCATACCAGATGCCGGCGCATTACGCAGGTGCATCGGAACATCTCCCGTTCTCTTTTTCTCAACATCATCCATTGCCTTGTTGATTGCAAGATAGGAAGCATTTGATTTGGGGCTTGTTGCAACAACGATTGCCGCTTCCGAAAGGAGTATCCTCGCTTCTGGCATACCAACCGCCATAATTCCCTGATATGCCGCCATCGCTACAGACAGTGCGGAAGGATTTGCCATACCGACATCTTCCGAAGCACATATCAGTATTCGCCTTGCAAGAAATTCAATGTCCTCACCACCATGGAGAGCACGAGCCAGATAGAAAACAGCAGCATCGGGATCAGATCCGCGCATTGACTTGATGAATGCGCTGATATTGTCATAATGACTTTCACCTGATGCATCGAAACCGATACTTCGTTTCTGAAGACAGTCTTCAATGATATCTGAATGGATCACAACCGTTCCTGATTGATCGGGAGGCGTTGTAACCGATGCCAGCTCAAGTGCACGAAGTGCGATTCGCGCATCGCCATTTGACATATTGGCAATTTGAGCAATCGCATCATCTGAAATGAATATGGATTCGTTCCCAAGGCCACGTTCTTTATCAGTCAGTGCAAAATGCAAAATCCTGATTATGTCATCTTCCGTTAGTGGCTTAAGCGCAAGCACTGTTGATCTTGAGATAAGTGCCTTATTGACTTCGAAAAATGGGTTTTCTGTCGTTGCTCCGATTAATATGAGTGTTCCGTCTTCAACCTGTGGTAGAAGCGCATCCTGCTGGAGTTTATTGAACCGATGAATCTCATCAATAAAAAGAACCGACCGTCCCGACGGATTCAGTATTGGGTTTTGGGTATCCAAAATTACCCGTTTTATTTCCGCCACTCCGGCTGTCACGGCATTAATTCGCGTAAAACCAGAGGATGTCGTATGCGCAATGAGTTTCGCAAGAGACGTCTTCCCGGTTCCTGGAGGTCCAAATAAAATAATCGAAGACAATTGATCGGCTTCAATCATCCGTCTTAGCATCTTCCCTTTGCCGAGAATATGCTCTTGACCGACGTATTCATCGAGAGAACGAGGCGACATCCGAAAGGCTAACGGTTCTTTTCGCACAAAGGATTCATTCAAAGCCGATCACCTCAATTAGATCTCAGGATAGAGTGGATATTTACTCGACAGCATATCCACGCGATGAATAATCTCTTCTTTCTTTGCTTCAAAATCAAACAAAGTCAATGCAATTAGATCAGAAATCTCAATCATATCGGCCGTGTTCATTCCCCGAGAAGTAACCGCTGCTGTACCCAGTCTGACGCCACTTGTAACAAAAGGAGATTGCGGATCAAAGGGAATGGTATTTTTGTTTGAGGTGATATTGACTTCATCCAGACGTAGCTGCATCTCTTTGCCTGTAACCCCAGTATCGCGAAGATCCATAAGCATCAAGTGATTATCCGTACCGCCAGATACAAGCTTAATCCCTTTCTTTTGAAGCTCATCGGCCATTGCCGCGGCGTTCTTGACGATATTACCCTGATACGCACGGAATTCATCCGTAAGTGCTTCTTTAAATGCAATCGCTTTGGCAGCAATAATGTGCATGAGTGGTCCGCCCTGTTGACCAGGGAAAACAGCAGAATCAATCTTCTTCGCGTATTGCTCTTTGCACATAATGATACCGCCACGAGGGCCGCGAAGCGTCTTATGTGTTGTTGTTGTTACAAAATCTGCATACGGAACCGGATTAGGGTGAAGGCCAGCCGCAACCAGTCCGGCAATATGGGCCATATCGACAAATAGATAGGCGCCAACAGCGTCAGCTATCTCACGGAATTTTGCAAAATCAATGATTCTCGGATAAGCAGAGGCACCCGCTACAATCACTTTCGGCTTCAATGTCTTCGCTTGTTCCATAAGCTTGTCATAGTCAATTCGGGAAGTGACAGGATCAACCTGATAGAATTCGGATGCATAGGTTCTTCCAGACACGTTAAGCTTCATTCCATGGGTTAGATGCCCACCATGAGAAAGGTCCATACCCAGAATCAAATCTCCTGGCTCGAGAATGGCAAAGTACACGGCCGTATTCGCCTGAGCACCGGAGTGTGGCTGAACATTTACGTGATCTGCACCAAAAAGCTTCTTCGCACGCTCGATTGCAAGAGATTCGACGATATCAACGTACTCGCATCCGCCATAATATCTTTTCCCCGGATATCCTTCTGCATATTTATTTGTAAGCGGGCTACCCGCTGCTTCAAGTACTGCTTCCGTCACAAAGTTCTCTGATGCAATTAATTCGATCTTCGTGCGCTGTCTATTTACTTCCTGCATAATTGCCTGATATACTTCCGGATCTTCTGTCTGGATATGCTCAAACATTTTGTTTCCTCCAAATATGTTGTTTTATTGATTACCCTCGTTATTTTACTGGATTCTATCCACCCGGTAAATAGAAACGAAGAAAAAACCCAAAAATCAGAGCCTGTATATCTCGTCCGCTTCTGGCGGCATCATTTCCGTTTTCGAACCGTCCTGCGCGACTTCAAAGTAACCCTTCTCAATGAATTGCCCGATTTTGCAGCAGGGTATGGAATGATCCAGAAGTTTGCGAATCACTTCATCGGGTTTACCCGTTGAAATCAGCATGGAACCTGACGAAATGGTCCGATATGGATTCATTGAGAGAGCCATGAGTATTTCTTTCGATGCTTGATGCAGCAAAATGTCATGCGGTACGACCTCAACGCCCACGCCTGAAAACTGTGCCATCTCATATGCAGCACCCAAAATGCCGCCTTCTGTCACATCATGCATCAAATGCACAGCACTACTCATACGATGATTCTGAAGACCACGAATCGTATTCTCGGTACAAGATGCAGCAAGTACGCCGTCTTCCATTACGCTAAGATATGCAGAAAACGTCTTCGCAGTCGCAATTGAATCGGGCGAGACAACATCACAAAGCTCTTCTTCTTTCTTCGTTACGGCAAGAAGCGTACCTTCAAGTGCAGCATATTTTGTCATAAGCAGCGTATCTCCGACCTGTGCTTTCCCGAGTACAACAGGCGTCGATTGATCCGATAATCCATATGCCGTAGTCGTAACCACAAAACGATTGACCGAATCGGTAATCTCCGTATGACCTCCAACAATATCGACATGTAATTGCTTTGCAGCCGCAGATGCTTGGTCAACAAGAGACACAATTTCCTCCCTTGTGCAGGTTGGCGGAGCTAGAATGACCAGTAAAATTCCGATCGGTCTGACGCCACATGACGCAATGTCATTGCAGGATACAATAATTGAAAGCATGCCAGCAAGACTTCCGCCTGCCGTTATCGGGTCCGATGATGTATAAAGTACTTGATCGCCAACGGAAAGAGACGCGCAATCCGCGCCAATATCTGCACCCGATATGGTTCGCGAAGACAGTTTCGGGAGCCGTGACAGCACAAGCTCTTCTAGTTCCCGATTTGTAAGTTTTCCGATCTTCATACTTTCTCCTCAGCAGAGCAAATGAATCACTATATATAGATCTCCTCAACGGCCGACAGCCCTCGCTCCACAAGCGCTGAAACATCTAATCCTTTTTCTGCATCAAGTACATGTGAAGGATGCGGGTGTGTCCTCGGATGCTTCGCAACAAATACTGTGCAGCAATCCTCATATGGTAGTATTGATGTATCAAATGAGCCGATTCGGCGTGCAATAATTGTTGTTGCTTCTTTATCAAGACCAATCAGCGGACGGAATACTGGCATCGTAACAACTTCATTTGTAAGATAGAGCGCCTCCAGAGTCTGGCTTGCGACCTGACCTAGACTCTCACCCGTGATCAATGCCTTGCAGCCTCTCCGAGAAGCAATCCCCTCTGCAATTCTCATCATAACTCTCCGCATCGTTATTGTCAGCATATCATGCGGGCTGTTCTGATACAATTCAAGTTGGATGGAAGTGAAATCAACCACATGAAGTGTCATGCGGCCGGCAAAATGAGATACGATATGGGCAAGATCAATGACTTTTTGCTTCGCTCTGTCACTTGTATACGGATAGGAATGAAAATAGACTGCCTCAAGCATCATGCCGCGGCTTGCCATCATATATCCTGCAACTGGGCTATCAATTCCACCCGACAGCAGAAGCATGCCTGTCCCAGCGGTGCCAACTGGAAGACCACGATGTCCGTATATTTTTTCACAGTACAGGTAATTCACGTCGCGGATTTCAATATAAACAACAAAATCCGGGTTATTCACATCAACAAGGAGATCCGGAAAAGCTTCGCAAATACGACC
The DNA here is from genome assembly GCA_052036055.1 of Bacillota bacterium. Classification (GTDB taxonomy): domain Bacteria; phylum Bacillota; class Clostridia; order Saccharofermentanales; family Saccharofermentanaceae; genus Firm-13. The sequence continues at coordinate 4,740 of JBPOHB010000016.1, forward strand.
GCCGACCTCGGCGCTCACCTCAAGTGAAGGCGTGGGAAAAGATTTCTCGGCACGCTTCGTCTCGACTTTAAATGATTTATATCCACGACATAAAAGAAGGCTAGATACAAATTGGATTGCTTGGTCAGCAATTTCATCCAAACCGCCCGGAAATCTCCACACCAGACTTGCCGACACAATTCCGAATACTTCCGTGACAGCCGCAAGTACTTCTTTTGCCTTCTCGGGTTCTTCTTGAAAAGAAACGGTAACCCTACCTGGTTCATTGTCTTTGATCGGATACCGATCTGGTTCAATCCAGATTCTTGACTGACTTTGAAAAATATGAAACGACCCAAAGGAACGAAGTCGATACCGAAGATTATTCATCAACTTACCTTCGAATTTTCCTCGATTCAGCCCTTTCAATGCAATTTCTCCCATTCGGGCAAGAATGATTGTCTCATGGCTTACATTTTGTTGCATTTTCCCCTCATTTCAAGATGTACTTATCATAGATTTGATGGATCACATGGCATGTCTCATTCACTTCTTCTTTCGTAGTAAACCGTGAAAAACTGAAGCGAACGGCGTTTGCGGCAATGGCACGATTGACACCCATTTCAAGCAGGACATAGCTCGGTTTCTTCTGTTTCGATGAGCAAGCAGACACCGTCGAAACAAAAATATCCCTTTCTTCGAGTGCGTGAAGCATTGTCTCCGACTGAAAATGCGGAAATGAAAGATTCACAATGTAGGGAAGCGCATCAGGCGGGGATAAAACGGAGATGCCCAGATCGGACAAAGCATCGATCAGCATAAATTTACTGATTGTAGCACGCGCGAGAGACGCCTCCATATCCGCACTTGCCATTTCGCAGGCCTTCGCTAAGGCGACAGACAAATAAGGGCTTTCCGTTCCCGATCGTCTGCCATTTTGTTGACCACCACCCAAAATGAGTGGTGAAAAACGCAAACCGGTTCTTGCAAAAAGTAAACCAACGCCCTTAACGGCATGTATTTTATGTCCTGAAAATGATGCAAAGTCAATCCCCATCTCCTTAGGACAAATAGGTAATTTCCCAAAAGACTGGACACAATCCAAATGAATAACCGTTCGTGGATTCGTCTGGTTCCGAATAGATGACACTTGGTCAATCGGCAGAATTGCGCCTGTCTCACTATTCACATGCGTGAATGTCATGAGCGCCGTATCCTCCGATATCGCATCACGCAGTTCATCCAAACGAGGGCAGCCATTCTCATCAACCGAAATATATGTGATCCGATAACCTTCACACGCTAATCGCTTGAGAACTTCAAGTGTTGCCTTGTGTTCTGTACGAGTAGAAACAATGTGTTTTCCGGCGCGAGGATTGGCTTGAAGATAGCCGAAAATTGCCGTGTTAATTGATTCTGATCCGCAGGACGTAAATACCAGTTCATCTGGCTTGCACCGCAAATTACTGGCAATACTTGCACGAGCTCCTTCTTGAAGCGATGCTGCTATATCGCCAAGACGATGAAGTGAACCGGTATTTCCATAATGATCCACTGAGGTAAGCTCATCATATATAAGTGAGGCAACTTCCGGGATCGGTTTCGTCGTTGCACTGTTATCAAAATATATCAGATCTATACCTCCCTTATACGGTCAGTTCAGGATCCATTAGTTCCATATCTTCCGCGTATTTCTGAAGAACGGGCTCAACAGACGACTGTAAGAAGGCGTCGACCTGCTCTGGGCATCGACCAATATATAGCTTAGGGTCCAGAAGACCTGACAGCGTATTCTCATCCAGTGCAAAAGCAGGGTCAGCCGCAATTCGGTGAAGCAAATCATTTGGCATTCCGTCAACCTTAACCACTGCTCCTGCTTTCATCGAATGAACACGAATCAATTCATGTAATTCCTGCCTGTCACCGCCACGCGCAACTGCCTCCATCATGATATTCTCCGTTGCCATGAAGGGAAGCTCTTCCATGATGTGCTTAGAAATAACGCCTGGATATATGACAAGACCGGATGCAATGTTTGCGTATATGCTCAAAATAGCATCCACGCAAAGAAAAGCTTCCGGAATGCTAATACGTTTATTTGCAGAGTCGTCAAGTGTTCTTTCAAACCATTGCTCGGAAGATTTCATGGCAGGATTCATGGCATCCGCAATAACATATCTGGATAGAGACGCAATTCTTTCTGAACGCATAGGATTGCGCTTATAGGCCATCGCCGATGACCCAATCTGTGTACTTTCAAAGGGTTCCTCCATTTCCTTAAGGTGTTGGAGTAATCGAATATCATTGCTGAATTTATGCGAGCTCTGCGCGATAGACGATAAGACATTAACGACACGCGAATCAATTTTACGTGAATACGTCTGCCCACTTACCTGATACGTATCAGAAAAACCGACTTTCTTTGCAATCAAATTATCAAGCATCTCAACTTTTTCATGATCGCCTTTAAACAAATTCAAAAAGCTAGCCTGCGTGCCCGTTGTCCCCTTACAACCAAGGAGCTTGAGATGATCGATCACAAAAGACAATTCTTCCACGTCGAAAAGCAGGTCTTGAAGCCAAAGAGTGGCCCTCTTCCCTACGGTAACAAGCTGTGCTGGTTGGAAATGAGTAAATCCAAGAGTCGGAAGAGATCTATTGTCCTTAGCAAATTTCGAAAGTTTTGAAATAACGTGAACCAATCTCTTGCGTATCAGAATGAGCGCATCACGCATAATAATCAGATCCGTATTATCACCAACATAACAAGATGTCGCACCAAGGTGAATGATCCCCTTCGCACTCGGGCATTGCTCTCCGTATGCATGAACATGAGCCATAACGTCATGGCGAACCAATCTTTCTTCCCTAGCAGCAACCTCGTAATTGATATCATCTTGATGCAAAACAAGCTCGTCAATTTGAACCTGCGTAATGGGAAGTCCAAGCTGCATTTCCGATTCTGCAAGTGCTATCCACAGCCTTCTCCATGTGCGGAATTTGTTATCCGGCGAAAAGAGGAACTGCATCTCCTTACTTGCATAACGCGAATTAAGTGGACTCTCATATGTATCTTTCATTACAATTGCGCCTCCAATAATCTTTCTTCTGCTGCTGCAATTTTAACACAAACACACAAAACAGAGATAGCCTTCTCTACATCAGCAATGGAAGGGAATGTCGGAGCAATACGAATGTTCTCATCTTTGGGATCCATTCCATATGGATATGTCGCTCCTGCAGGAGTCAAAGCTACCCCCGCCGCTTTTGCCATAGCAACTACTTTTTTTGCCGTTCCGGGAAAAACAAACAGACTGATAAAATAGCCGCCAAGTGGCTCGTTCCATCTTGCAACGCCTGTCGATCGAAGTTCATTATCGAGTATCTCACATGTTTTCTCAAATTTGGGGCGGATGATTCGCGCCTGCTTCTTCATGACCTCGCTTACGGCATCTATATTCGGCAAGTATCTGGCATGACGTAGTTGATTGATCTTGTCAGGGCCAATACTCTGAACCGTAAGTATTTTCTTCGCATTTACGAGATTATCCGCATTTGCCGCCATACAAGAAATCCCTGCACCAGCAAACGTGATCTTAGAAGTCGAGGCAAATTCATATACTCGATTCGGGTTGCCAGCATGCTCACACAGGGCTAATATGTCTGGTAACGTGCCGCGCTTGTCCTCGTACAAATGATGAACCACATAGGCATTATCCCACAAAATACGGAAATCCTTCGCAGCTGTCTTCATAGAAGCAAGACGCTGACAGACTTGCAAAGAATACACATATCCGTCTGGATTACTGTATAGCGGCATGCACCACATACCTTTGATCGAAGGATCTTCTGACACCAAACGCTCAACAAGATCCATATCTGGGCCGTCTTCATGCAAAGGAATCGCAATCAATTCAAACCCGAGTTTCTCCGTAACAAGGAAATGACGATCGTATCCTGGAACAGGGCAAAGCCATTTCCGATTCTTCACATTCATCCAAGGCTCGGCAGAATCACACTCACCGAAAATCAGTGCACGGGTAAGCGTGTCAAACATAACATTTAGACTTGAGTTGTTTCCAACAATGACTTTGTCAGCAGCGATGTCCAAAAGAGATGCAAACAATTCTTTTGCCTCGGTAATACCAAACGGAACGCCATAATTCCTGCAATCCGATCCATCTGCCGAATACACATCCTCTGCATGTATGTTTTCAAACATTGGGGACGCGATATTCAGTTGCTCTTTGCACGGTTTTCCGCGTGTCATATCAAGAGATAGCTTCTGTCCTAGGAAATTGTCATATCTCTCACGAAGAGAAGTAAGTTCCTTCATTATCTGTTTGTGATCCATCTGTGGGTACGAAATCATGTAAGATCCCCCTTGTATAATAATCAAAATTTACTGGCAACAAAAAAGGGCGATCTAGCGCAAAAAGAAATTTTCGAAATACGTCCTTGCACTTCAGGTGCGAAATTCATAAACCAGTGATGATATTATAGCTTATTTTGAAGGGAAACCACAATAGGCTTGCATCAGATTGGCACAATTTCAATACGTATTATCCTCTCGTTCCGCTCATGAGTAACCAAACCAGCCAAAAAGACAACATCAAAATCATCCCATCGATGATTAGCAAGGAAAAATGAAGTCGCACGATGTATCCGAAGTCGTTTCTGCGGTGTGATTGCCTCGCGAGCGCCTCCATAGCAGTCACATTGCAATCGGCTCTTCACTTCAATGATATAGAGACGATTCTTACATGTCATAATCAGATCAATCTCGCCATAACGAGGCACCAGAAAGTTCCTTGCTACCAAATGCATGCCCCGGGAAAGAAGCGAAGACAACACAGCGTCCTCTGCAGCATGACCAATACGCTCCATTCGGTGATTATCCCTCATACTCGCATCACAACACTTTCTCGATTACTCAGTCGTATTATCATCGAGAAGCCAAAGATAAATTCGGATCATTTCTACTAAAAAGGGATAAATTCAATCAATTTGTCTCGCGAATAGAGATAAAACATATCAGCATAATCCTTTTAGGAATGTCTTGCGATGAATCGGGCAAATTGAGAGCCTTTCGATCGCCTCGTAATGTGCTTTTGTTCCATATCCCTTATGCTTGGCAAATCCATATCCGGGATATACCACATCATATTCTTCCATTATTCTGTCTCTGGTTACTTTCGCAAGAATCGATGCGGCGGCAATCGAATTGGATTTGGCATCTCCTTTTATGATCGGCGTAACGGGAATTCCTGTCCCAGTAAGATTTATCGCATCAATCAGCAACATATCCGGACTAACACGAAGACCTGATACACATAATCGCATCGCCCTTTTTGTTGCTTCAAGAATATTGATCTGATCAATAACGTCTGGTTCAATACGGATGACAGAATATGCAACAGCGTGCATAACAATTTCGTCATACAGCTTCTCTCTCTTCTTTTCAGACAATTTCTTGGAATCGTCTAATCCCAAAATCATGCTATTCTCATCTAAAATACACGCCGCAGCAACAACCGGGCCGGCCAAAGGGCCTCGACCTGCTTCGTCAATTCCTGCCAAGCATGAATACCCATTTTCTTTCGCCATATTCTCGTATTCCGATAATAGCGCGTATTTTTCAAGTAATTGTTCATCATGCATTCGTATATTATTCTCCCTAATTAACCGGTTTATCTGGTGTCTCCAGAGAAATTCGGCCGATTCGCCCGGCTCGAAAATCATCGACAAACAAGACGGAGAACCGCTCCTCATCGATACGACCACCAGACAAAATGCAGCCTCTCTTTTTGGCGGCATGCAAAAAGCGTTCATATTCGTCGTCAATATAATCGTCACTACCCGGTAATTCGATATCATATCGGGAAGAGACTTCTTTAGGATATCTTTCCATCAGAAGTCCCATCGCTTCAAAAGCAACATCTGTCATCTCGACGACCTCACTTCTGATTGCCCCTGTGATTGTAAGGCATAATTGACTTCTTCTTGATCCAAGCTTAGGCCACAATACGCCGGGCATATCCATCAGCTCCATCTGTGAATCCGATTTTGCCCATTGGAACCCTCGCGTGACACCCGGTCGATCACCTGTAACCGCAACTTTACGGTTACAAAGAGCATTGATGAGCGTGGATTTTCCGGAGTTTGGAATGCCTACAACCATCGCTCGAATGGGTCTACCAATTCGTCCTTTCAATCTGGCTCGCTCCAAAACATCTGCACAGAGAAGCTGCGCATTCTTTCGGATGAGATCCAGACCTTTCTTGTGCGTTGCATCACACGGAATCGCAGTTATTCCTTGTTTTCGGAAATACTCTACCCATTCTGCTGTAACCTTCTCATCCGCCAAATCCGCCTTGTTGAGAACTAACATGCGCTTCTTGCCCGAAATGATTGAATTAAGTTCTGGATTCCTGCTTGAAAATGGAATGCGCGCATCACATGTCTCAATCACAATATCAACTAATTTCAGTTGATCAGCAATCATTTTGAGCGCTTTCTTCATGTGACCAGGAAACCAGTTAATCTCTTCTGCCATAAATACCTCGTATCTGATTTTCCGAGAATCATTTCAGATTCGCAGATAAACAACACATCTCTTGCCCATTATATAGGAAACATAATGAAAAAACTGCCCGGATCATAAATCAATCCGAGCAGTTCTACATGATAACGGGAACAAACAGAAATTACGTGCGACGTGTTAGCTTCTCTGTAATCTTAGCAGCCTTACCCACACGATCACGTAGATAATAGAGCTTCGCTCTTCTGACACGGCCCTTGCGGACAATCTCAATCTTGTCAATTTTGGGGGAATGCACAGGCAAAATACGCTCAACACCTACTCCGTAGGATACGCGTCTAACAGTCATCGTTTCCGAAAGACCGCCGCCCTTTCTAGCAATAACAGAGCCTTCAAAAATCTGAATACGCTCTCTTGTACCTTCCTTGATCTTCAGGTGAACCTTGACATAATCACCAATGCTGACCTCAGAATAGTTGTTCCGCAGGTTGTCCTGCTCAATTGCTTTCACTAAATCCATATTATGTTCCTCCTCTTCCCACAGATGTTCATGCCGGATTTCAGGCAGCGGATCATCCTCTTAAACCTTTAGAATTTTATCACAGCCTTGCAAAGTACGCAAGTGTCATTTCTCGAATACACATGAATGATAGAGGGAAGTTGAACCACAGCAGATACAAATGAATATCTGCTGTGGTTCACAACCTGAAGCGGAAGAATTGGGAAATGAATCAGTCAAGGGTAGCTGGAACAACGGCACCATTGTAGTGTTCCTCAATGAATGCACGAGTCTCATCTGATTGTAGTGCCGCAACAACAGCTAGTATGGCTGGATCAGTCGCACGATCTGCTGCTGTCACGATGACATTTGCATAGGGAGAATCTGCACTTTCACGGAAAAGGTACTTAGATGTATCAAGTCCTGCTTCAAGAGCCTTATTGGTATTGGTGATAAAGATATCGAAATCTGCCGCCAATCCAATGATTTGAATCGAGTCAATTTCCGTGATTGTCACGGGCTTAATATACTCCGTTATGTCCCCTATGTCTGCCTGAAGACTATCGTCTACCGCGGGGTCAAGTGTGATGAACCCTGCTTCTTCAAGTATTTTAAGTGCTCGATATTCGTTTGTGGCATCATTGGGGATGACAATTGATGCGTCATCCGGTACATCAGCAAGTGCATCATATTTATCCGAGTACGCCGTAATTGGCTCAACATGAACCGCGCCAACACTTACAAGATCTGTTCCGTTAATCTCATTGTATGATTCAAGATATGGGACATGTTGATCGAAATTGAAGTCAACCTCGCCGTTAGCCGTCTTTTCATTCCATGTTGCATCGGCAGCAGTGGAAACGATATCAATCGTAATTCCTTGGGCTTCCAGAACAGGCTCGATAAACGCAAGTATTTCTGCATGTGGCGTGACATCAGCGAGTGCTTTCAGCGTAACTGGATCACCCGTGTAATAGATATTTGTATCTGTGTCGACTTCAGCATCAGAGGATGTAGTTGAATCAGAGCCGACAGTCTTCTGCGAATCTGTTGTCTTGTTATTTGCAGCCGAGCAGCCGATAAGTGATGCACTGATAATTCCGAGAGCAAAAATAAGTGTAAATGCATTAACTATTGATTTTTTCATAATTTTTTCCTCAAACTTTCTTTTTTTAATTAAATTAGATGCCATTTCTTACTAAGTAATCTAGATAAGATGTCTGCTATAATCTGAACACCCATTACCATTGCAACTAAGGAGTAAATTGTTGCTAGAAGTATGTCATGTTGAAAGCGGTTGAATCCATACCTTACCGCCAGATCCCCGACACCGCCTGCACCGAAGTTTCCTGCAAGAGCCGTCATAGAAATCAATGCAATCAATGCAACGGAGAAAGCTCGAATAAGTGCAGGAAAGGTCTCTGGAATCATTACCTCAAAGAGTATTTTTATGTTTCCACTACCCATAGCCTTTGCCGCTTCGATTTTTCCTTTCGAGATTTCTAGCAGAATACTTTCTACCAATCGTGAGAACATTGGAACACAACTAGCTACCAGAGCAATGATGCACGCATTCGACCCATATGACTGACCCGTAATGACACGTGCCAAAGGAAGCATAACGATAATCATGATTATTTCTGGTAACGATCGCATTACATTTACGGATCCGCTCAGCACAACATTGATTGGAAACAGAGAAGGGATGAGTCCGCTTCGTCTGGTTGCTGCAAGAATTATGCCGAAGAGTGATCCGAAAATAAGTACAAAAACAGATGACACACCCACCATGTATAGCGTAGCCTGGATCGCTGGCCACATTTCAGTCCAAATCTCTTGGCTGAAAGAATGGACAAAAACGGCCCAAAACGAGTACTTAAGTAGACTCATATGCCTCCTCCTTCCGAAACCCAATCGTTTCTTTGAAAATCCGAATAGACTTTCAGAAATATCTTCCCCGTCTCGCAGTTTGGATTCAGAAAAATATCTTTGACTGGACCCGTTTCTTTGATTTCTCCATCTTCAATAATGGCCATTGTATCGCATACATACTTCACAACTTCTAGCTCATGAGTAATCAGAATGATTGTTAATCCAAGCTTCTCACGAATATCGCGTAATAGATCTAAAACAGATAGGGTTGTCTGTGGATCAAGTGCGCTTGTCGCTTCATCGCTCAACAACACGTCAGGGCGATTCACAAGTGCACGAGCTATACCTACGCGTTGCTTCTGACCACCCGAAAGTTGACCAGGATATGCTTGCCTTTTATCAGTCAGTCCAACAAGTTCCAGCATCTCCGTTACTCTTTCGTTTCTTTCTAATCTTGTCAGTTTTTCGCCAGATAGACTCAACGCATAGGCAACATTTGCAAAGACCGTTTTTGATTCGAAAAGATTGAAGGTTTGGAAAATCATTCCGATCTTTCTTCGTCTAACATTGAGTTCGCGTTTCGAAAGCTTCACGATATCTATTCCATCGATAATGACTTCTCCCTCGTCAGGTTCTTCTAGACGATTCATACAGCGAACCAACGTAGATTTTCCAGCGCCACTGAAACCGACAACGCCATAGATTTCTCCTTTTTTTACATCAAGGTCAATTCCTTTCAAGACCTCGATTTTGTTTGACTCCTTTCGAAACAACTTTTTTTCTAACGGAAATGTTTTCTTTAGATTTCGTATTTTGATGATAATTTCATCTTCGTCGCTCATGATTCACCTCCCATTTCTTTTGTAAGAACCGTCACATAATGCCGCTTGCACTGCCTATGCGATCCGTTAAATAGAAACGTAAATTACGCATTGTTTTTTCTCCTTAATAAAAAAAGCCTGTCACTTCGCGTGCAGGCTGTCATCAACATAGATTTCTCAGCCCGCTAATTCGGACTGCGTAAATATTGCAGATTCGAATCATCGATGATTATTCATTTCATGACAATACATGCACATGATGTTACACATCTCACACATGTACATGCCGTTCATCGATGATCTGTTTGTCTGAATAATCATTGCGTTCTCCTTATCATAGTATTTCGATGGGTTTAGTCTGGTATTGCAGTAATAGTACAGCACTTTCTGTGACATGTCAACAAAAATGACAAAAAATAATGGAAGTAATGAGATGTACCGTCTTCTCTGTATACGGATATTGGGTCACGACAAAATTTCACTGATTATTTTGGAATCCAAATCAATCATTATGCGAGGCGTCTGCGGTTTCTCGTCAAAACGGCAAATATGCTTCTCCATCCATAAAACATCGTGCCATTTTTCAAATTTATAACCTGTTTTATGAAAAACGCCTATATCTTGGAATCCAAACTCTCGGTGAAATGAG
>JBPOHB010000094.1:0-3800 GCA_052036055.1 Bacillota bacterium
CGTTTCTTATTTTTCAACTTTTGCCTGTAATTTGGCTTGTTCATTCTGTAGTGATGACAAACGAGATGTTGCCGAAGACAATCGATCAATGAACCCAGACAGTTCTTGTTCAAGCTCTTCTTTTTCAAGTTGCAAATCTTTCATATTCATAGAAATCATCTTCTCACGATTTCTATGATCTACGATTTCCGCAGTGCGGACGTTCTCTTCCTCCGTGAGCAAAGAAATTTCTTGCAAAAACTGGGCACATTCCTTCTCATACCGAATGAGTCCGTCAGTATATCCATCTTTCTCACGAAGAATTCTCTCACTTATCTCAGTTGCACCACGAAAAGATTCTTCAATGGATCCAACAGAAATACGCAGATCGCCTATCTCACTGCGAAGATCGTCGAGTTGATCTTGGACAGCCTTGCTCTGCCCGTCCGTTTTTGTCACACTCTGCCGAAGTGCAAGCATTTCTGCCTCACATTCGGATATTGCCACTTGACAATCATCCTGATCTTCTTTGACCATCAGCCTTCGCTTGGATATATCCTCAAGTTCTTTCTCAATTAACGACTTACGCGATAGGATTTTATCTTCTTGTGCCTGAAGTTGGTGATTCATTGCCTCAATTTTTACGTGTTCCAACGTAAGCGTACGGACAGATTCATCCAGGAACGCAACTTCGCGCCCCGTCTTCTTGATGTCCTGCTCATGTATAACCATATTTTTCATTATCTCTTCTATATCACTGTCAACCGATACCAAACGGTTCTGAGTCGCCTCAAGCTCTCTTGCTCTTCCTAGGATACTTGTCCCGGTTCGTCTGATACTTCCACCCGTCATAGAACCTCCCGGATTGACAACATCTCCGTCAAGAGTGACAATTCGGAAGGAATGACCCGTCTGTGAAGCAAGCAACAAAGCCTGTTGTAAGGTCTCCGTAATGACGATTCTGCCAAGAAGATTACTCATAATATCCGATAGGAACGCTGGAAATTCCAGTAGATCTGAAGCAATTCCCAGATAGCCTTTCGCAATTTCAGCGGCTTTACGATATCCCGTTTCGAGTTCACGAGGCTTGATCACATCAATCGGAAGAAAAGTAACGCGACCCATGTGACCATCTTTCAGTATGGTGATTAAATAGGATGCATCTTTATCCGTCTGCGTAACAATATGATGAACAGCTTGACCAAGTGCAATCTCAATAGCCGTTTCATACTGGGCAGGAACGCGAATCAATTCTCCTAAGACACCTTTCATTGCCGATTCAATTTGCTTGTCCGATTCTGAAGCAGCAAGTAACCTTCTGACTGGCTCTTGATACCCCTCACGGCTCTTCTCAAGCTCTTCAAGCGTTCGAATGCGGAATTTGCAATTATCTGCTTCTCTCTTCTTCTGTTCAAGTTGCGCAGAAACATTAGACGCGCATTCACGCACCTTCTCTAATTCGCTCTTTTTCTTCTCAAGGTTGATCGCAGACTCGGAAAGCTTATTTTTGGTGTCAGAAAGTGCCTTCGTTGCTTCTTCTATACTCACTTTCTGGCCGTCAAGTTCGGTAATAAGTAGCATCCGATCATTTGAAAGATTATGAACGCGTGAATCCAGAACAGTCATCTCAGAAGCAAGCTGCTGCGCGCGTTCGCGTCCTTCAAACAGTTCATCCTGAAGATCCTCCACTCTTTTGCGTAGAATGGCAAGTTGCCTTTGTGACTGATCAATCTCAGACGTAAGCGCGTCCATCTCTGCTTCTTTTTCAGCAAGCATCTCGGAGAATTTTTTCTGCTGAGATTGAAGAGCCGTCACTTTTTTCTGCTGAAGCTCATTTTCCTGTTCAAGTCTTTCAATTTCTTTACTCGTATTATCGGAATTGCTCTCTCCTTCATGAATACGATTCGTCAAATGCAATTTGCGATCTGCAATGACTGCCAAACTACTCTGCGCAATATGAATGGCATCGCTGACAGTTGTTAACTGCGATCTAGACTCTTCCAGGGAATCCTCAATCATATTAGACCTTTCAGAAAGGCCTCGATTCTTCGTTCGCATAGCAAGTAACGCATCTTCCTGCATCCGAATATCTTCACTTATGACATTTCTTTCCTCAATCGAGGCCGACAAAAAAGCATTGTTTCGATTAATCAGGTAAAGGGAAAGACCCATGTCTTTCGTTTTCCATTCATCATACAAGCGATGATATTTTCGTGCTTTTTCGGACTGCTCAAGAAGCGGTCCGATCTGATCTGCAAGCTCAGCCAGAATATCACCTATACGAACTAGATTCTGTTCTGTGGAAAGCAGTTTGCGCTCTGCCTCCTCTTTGCGAACTTTATATTTAACGATTCCAGATGCTTCTTCCAGAACTTTACGCCGATCTTCAGAACGGGTACTTAAAATCTCATCAACTCGTCCTTGACCAACAATTGAATAGCCATCTTTGCCAAGACCTGTATCCATAAAAAGAGTAACGATATCTTTGAGTCGACAATTGACATGATTAATCTGATATTCACTCTCTCCTGAACGAAAGAGTCTGCGAGTAATTTGGACTTCTGCATATTCAATGCCAAGAGAACCGTCAGAATTATCAATCGTCATAGAGACTTCGGCATAATTCATCGCACGCCTTGACTGTGTTCCATTAAATATGACATCTTCCATCTTTCCGCCACGCAATGTACGAACACTCTGCTCGCCAAGAACCCAACGAATGGCATCCGTAACATTCGATTTCCCGCTGCCGTTAGGACCTACAACTGCGGTCATACCCTTATCAAATTCAATAAGTGTGTATTCAGGAAAGGATTTAAACCCTTGTATCTCAAGTTTTTTTAGATGCATCTGGCTTGCCAATCCTTCCCTTTTTTGTACAGAAAGTTATTATATACTAAAAACGACTTTCATGAAAATTTTTCTCTACATTGGTAGTAAGCAATTTTCGAAGCTTCTTGTTCGGCAAGTTTTTTGCTCTGTCCAAAACCGCGCGAAATCTCAACATCATTTAGTATAACGGCCGAGGTAAAAATACGGTCATGCACGGGACCGGATTCGTCGACAATTTCAAAACGAACCTTCTTCTCGCCAGAATGAACCTGTGCAAGTTCAAGTATCCGACTTTTATAATCAAAAATCAATTCGCCGGATATTGCCGCTTCAATAGATCCTGATAGTAATTGCGTAATGACCTTTCGAGAAGCCTCAAATCCGCCATCTAAATAAACAGCAGCAAATAGGGCCTCCATCGTATTTGCAAGATTAGAAGGCTTACCTCGCCCACCTGTCATCTCTTCACCTTTTCCCATCAGCAAGAAGCGACCCAAATCCATTTTGCATGCAATTTCTGCTAGAGTTGCCTCACAAACAATGAGTGAACGAGTTTTTGAAAGATACCCTTCGTTTTTGTCAGATTGGATACGATATAAGTGATCAGCAATAACAAAATCAAGAATTCCGTCACCAACAAATTCAAGACGCTCGTTATTTTCAAGACACGCAGATTTATGTTCATATGTATATGTCGAATGCGTTATAGCCGTAAGCAATAATAATCGATCTGTGAAAGTATAACCGATACAAGCTTCAAGCTCGGATAAATAATCGGGAAAATGATTGTTTTGCAAAATATATCTCCATTTCTTCATAAGCAAAGAGCTCCCCACAAGAGGGAGCTCCGATGAAAAGCTTAGTTTCGGGGCTTATACATTTGCCTTGATAAATTCAATTGCATCCCCAACCGACTTAATTCTTTCCGCTTCCTCATCAGGGATAGAAATGCCAAACTCTTGCTCCATTGCCATTACAAGCTCGACCAT
>JBPOHB010000240.1:0-1849 GCA_052036055.1 Bacillota bacterium
GAGGCCATTGTCAATGCCGGAATTGTCTTATGCAGACTCGTAACGGAGATATCCGCCCCGGATTGCATCGCATTTTTCGGGCACAAATCACTAAATGGAAAATGGGCGCCATGAGCCTCATCCACAAGCACATGGCACCCTCTGTCATGTGCTAACTCACATATTCGCTCAAGGTCAGCACACTGTCCGTAATAATCCGGAGAAGTAATCAGAATATCCGTTGCCTGCGGAAATAAATCCAGCGCTCTTCGCAAAGCTACTTCGGGCATCTGTGCAAAAGGAAGCCCCAGCTCACATGCATCTGGCAACTCAATGAATGCATATTTGCAGTCAAGAATTTGCAGAATATGTAAAACAGACATGTGAATCGTGCGTGGAAGTAGCAAGAAGGATTGCTTGCTCATAACCGACGCAAGCATGACATGAATTCCCGTTGATGAGCCTGATGATACGAAAAAACTTTCTTTGGCATGATAAGCTTCGGCAATAGCAATCAGTGCCTTGTCTACGGGGCCTTGTGGTTCGTGAAGGTCATCCGTTTCCATAAGCTCCGTCGTATCGGTCGCAACTAAACGCGTGCAATATTCTTCCGAAAAGAAACGACCAGACACATGACCCGGCATATGAAATCCACCGTGCGACTCACGCGAATCCATATTCCAGAGATGAAGCTCCGAAAAATCTATCTGATTATTATCATCTGCGGATGAAAGCATCTTCGCTAGATAACCCCGTCAGTCTAATTTGGCAGTATGTATACTTGCAATCTCAAGCCATATTTCTTTCTCTATACGCTCATTCTCTTTGCGAATATCTTCATACGTCTCTTCTGTACGCAAATTGCGACCCCAGTTTCTTGCTTCTCGAGGGCGCTCCGTACGTTCGTTTCTCTGCTGACCCGGCTGCGAAGTCTGTTTGCTCGCTTGTGCGTCATTCCGATCGTTTTTCGGGGAGTTCTGACGCTGACCCGGCTGCGAAGATGTCGACGCTGCAGAGGCGTTGTTTCGGTTTGTTTGATTGGGGTTTTGTTGTCCGATCGGCCTTGACTGACGAGACTGATTCTGACCATTTGGGTTTCTATTTTGTAAATCATTACGATTATTGGGATACTGCTGTTTGCCGGAAGACGGCTGAGATTGTGCGTTCGTATGCGGCTTATTTGATTGATTAGCCGCGTTCTCTCCTGATCTTTGGTTATGCGGATTAGGGCCTCTTCTGCGGTTGTTTCTGTTACCCCCGCCTTGCTGCCCACGGCGCTCACCTTGATCGTTTCGGTTAGCGCTGTAACCATTATCGGAATTTGCACCGGATACTGATGGATTAGGGTTTTCGCTCATGCTGATCCTCCTCGAGAATTCAATAAGTGAATTTCATTATAACGTTTTTTTGGCTGTCATCAACATAAACTCGAGCAAAACCCGAAAATCAGCCGTTTTCTTCATTGCTTTCTTCTAGGGTGCCGACCAAACGAACGGTTGGATCGCTTCGATCAATATCTTTGCCACCAGACAGAATTTCCTTGAGCGGAATCTGTACAAAGGCTCGTTCTTGCATCCTCGGGTGTGGAAGCGTCAATTCATCGGTGCTACGTACCATGTCATCATACGTTAGGATATCAATATCAATCGTGCGAGGTCCATTTCGTATCGTCTTCTCTCTTTTAAGTATCCGCTCGACGCTTTGCGTAAATTGAAGCAACGCCGTAGCAGATAACCCAGTCTCCATGTATAGAACGGCATTTAGAAAGTCGTCTTGCTTTTTGTACCCGACTGGATCTGTCTCGTATACGGACGAGACACGAATAATCTCGATGTCGGGATGAAGCGAGAGCAAATATACCGCTTTTCGC
>JBPOHB010000191.1:0-14839 GCA_052036055.1 Bacillota bacterium
TGATTTGTCGACCTTTTTGCATTGATTTGCCGATGTGGCTCTGGGGTAGAGCAATTCACTCGTAATGAATAGGCCGTGGGTCCGATTCCCACCATCGGCTCCAAATAGACTATCGTAGAATGTATCTATTGCGTTTTACGGTAGTCTGTTTATTTTTTCGGCTTGCCTTGGAATTTCTTTTTCTGACTTTTTTTAACTTACAAATTTTGAATAATGCTATAATACATACATGCAAGTTTAGAGAAGTGTAGAAGGAAAATGTGCATATGCGATACCTAGAAGAAACTTTTTCCAAGTTCTTTGTATCAAACCTAAGGGAAAGACTGCTTCGGAGGCGGTTTCTTCCTATCTTGGCCTGCATATCACTTTTGTTTACCGGCTGTTTCGCATCAACGAGTGATCCTTTCCCGAAAGTCACTCAACCCGTTTCTGAGGAGACGGAGATTACAAATCCATCTTCACTTACGCCCACACCTACGCAAACGATTGATCCATCATTACAGGAGCTTACAATTGCCGCCCCGATTTCTGATGATACAGCGAATTATTTGGCGAAACTATATACACTTAAAAATTCAGTAGGACTTGATGAAAATGTTTCTGGCGCAAATATTGACTTATCTGTTCTTGACGCGGTTACAGCTGACTATTCTGTCGAGATTGTGCAAACACCGTCTACAGGCGCAAGTGAAGCAATGCTTGACCAATGGGAGACTGCCGGGATTATCCCTGACATTATTTTAGCCGACTCTTTATCATCTTTTTCAGAAAAGAAGACGATTATTTCGTTGTCAGACCTTCTTGCAGGAAATTCACTTCTCTCTCCAGATCGCATTTATTATGGCATGTTTCAGTCGTGTATGCTAGGAGATGAAATTTACGGAATTCCCTATTCTGCAACGGGCCAGGTCGTGTTTGTCAATATGGAAGTGTTGAATCGAGCAGGGATTGAGCAGGTATCTTTTGATCTTGATATGGATACACTTTCGCAGATTGCAAGTCAGGTTCAGGCAACTTCGACAAAGGATACCCCTCTTGATCAGAAGGACTTTACTTTTGATAAGGCGCTGGATCTTCTGATGAATTTACCATCCTCTTTTGATAATACGCTTGGCTGGCTTACTTATCATGATGGCGGATATTCTTTTGATGGGCAACCCTTTGCGGATTCTGTTTCCTATATTCGATCTTTCGTATCGGATGCCAATTCATGTGATAGCTTGTCTTCCGAAGAGCTTGTTGAGGCCTTTTCTTCGCTCGATCCGCGTCTTTCAAAGCGCGTTGCCATGTGGGTTGGCAGTTCAGACGAAGTCTCCATTTGGTCGATTACCATGCCATACACGCTTCAAATTGCGCGGATTCCCACACTGACAATGGATGATGAATTTTCTCCTGCACTAACGGTATATCCGCTATGCGTATCTGGTGCAAGCGATACACCCCAGTTAGCAGCAGACTTTGCTTCATTTCTTGCACTTGATGAGGATGCGATTTTACTGTCACAAAGACTCGAAAATACGGAGGGATTTCTTCCTGTCATTTCATCGAGCACTGTTTGGAACGCGTATTTTTCGGAAAGTGAATTCGGATCGGAACTTGCGCAATTTCGTGACAATATGGATCAGGCAACCTATAGCCCACAGACGAATCATGAAGATTTATATAATGATATGATCCAAATTGTATCGGATCATTCTGCTGACATCTTAAACCCTGATACGGATATGGATACTTTGATTGAGAAGATAACGGCAAGTGCAACAAGTTAGTTGGAGGGGCATATATGACATCGTTAATTACGCTTTCGCCAGTACGCATTCTTGATGCTCCACGTCTTAAAGCGGGGGGGATTTGCGATCAGAAAGTGCATGAAATTGCTGCATATCTTCGTGATTTGATTTCAGATCCGACGTGTCGCTATTTTGTTGCGACAATGGTTGACGACGAAAACCAAAGTATTTTGGCTTTTGTTGGACTTCATCATATTCACCAACATAACTTAAGTGCGGAAATATCTTGTGTCATATCAAAACATGAATTGCCATGTTCTCTTGAAAAAACGGCTGATCAGGTAGGCCGCAAAATTCTTGAGGCGCTTTTTAAGATTGCCTTCTTCTCGATAAAACTCCATCGGGTGACATGGACGATTCCTGTCTCAAATTCGATGGACGGCGAGATGGCTGTTGGAAGTGGCATGCGGCAGGAAGCCGTGCTTGAGGAGGCATTTTTCGAAAACGGTATATTTGTTGATGCCGGGCTATTTGCTATGCTGGCTTCCGAGTATCCGGATTATGGGGTTGCATTTTTGTCATTTCCTAGGGGAGTCCTATCCATTCGAGGAAATCACACCTCGGTTGAAGGCGTGCGCTTTTATCATTTTGGAGATTATTTGGAGGATGGATATGAACGCAGCGTTGCAGTCCGAATCGGTGTTGCGGATACTTCGGGTTGCCTTAAGATGCAAGGATCAGATTCCTTCTTGAGCAGTTCAGTTATGCTACCGCAAGAAGTATCTGAAGCGGTGAGAGAACTGCGAGAGTATTTTGCAAAAGCACGTACCAAATTCACCATTCATGTTGAATTCCCTTACGGAAGTGCATTTCAGCGTCATGTATGGCAGGAGTTACAGAAAATACCCTATGGGGCAACGGTTAGTTATGAAGATATTGCGATGACACTTACGGGTCAAGATAAGATCGCCGCGCGGAATTTATCACGTGCGGTGGGTTCTGCTTGCGCAGATAATCCGATCCCTATACTGGTTCCATGTCATCGCGTAATCGGCAAAGATGGAAGACTTGTCGGCTTTTCTGGCGGTGTGGAGAACAAGGAATTTCTTTTAGAACACGAGATTTTTGGCTATTTCAGAGCTGTTCAATAATTTATGAAGAAGAGGTGTTTATATGATTGATGAGACGAAAAAAATGAAACTTGATCCGGCCACTCTCCTGAATCCTGTTCCTGTTGTGATGGTTTCCTGTTCTGGTAAAAATAAGACTGATCCACAGGATCGCCCGAATATTATTACGCTTGCATGGGTTGGAACCGTCTGTTCAGAGCCGCCGATGGTATCCATTTCCGTACGAAAGAGTCGCTATTCGCATGCACTTATTTCTGAAACAGGTGAATTTGTTATTAATCTTGTGAATCGGAAGCTTGCACGAGCTTGTGATTATTGCGGCGTCAAATCTGGGGAGAAGGAAAACAAATTCGATGCACTTTCTTTGGATGCCATTCCAGCAGATGGACTTGAATTTGCACCGGCAATTGCGCAGGCGCCCGTATCCATTTCATGTAAGGTTACATCTGTTACACAGCTTGGTTCACACGATATGTTTCTTGCCAAAATTGTTGCCATTTCTGCAGATGCAAATCTGATGGATAAAGCTGGAAAACTGCGCCTAGAAAATGCCGACTTAGTCTGTTATTCGCACGGCGATTATTATCTGGTCGGTGAACCAATCGGCTTTTTTGGATATTCGATCTCAAATCAAGAAGTATTTAAGAAAAGAATGAAAGCGATTCGGGATAGCCAAACGAGGGCAAAATCCAGTAAGAAAGCAGCGCCAAAAGAGAAGAAGCTTGATGTGGATCTGCTTCCCAATAAGTCAAATACACATATGAAAGTGAATACGATAAACAAGCAGAAGACATCGCAGAAAGCATCTTCAGCAAAAAAACCTCCAATGATAAAGAAAAACGCGAATCCAAAAAAGAAATAATGGTAGTCCTCTACCAAAAAAAGTATCTCTGTTGGCATTTCATGCTAACGGAGATACTTTTATGTGTAATTGTGGGTTGGGAGAATCTGGATTACTTTGTCGCAAGGACCTTTTTCAATCTTGCAAAACGCGGGAGTCCATCTTCTTTGGGTTGCTCTGTCTCACCAACAATGAGAGGAAGTGCATATTTGACATATTCTTCGGAAACATTGTTTCCTTCTGCATTGATCCAAGATAACGGTACTTTCTTCTCTGTGTTTGCAACATCGTTAAGCGGAATAAGCTTGATCTTACAAACATACTCAT
The DNA here is from genome assembly GCA_052036055.1 of Bacillota bacterium. GTDB lineage: Bacteria > Bacillota > Clostridia > Saccharofermentanales > Saccharofermentanaceae > Firm-13. Next base: position 4,029 of record JBPOHB010000191.1, read on the forward strand.
CTCCCTCGGCGCGCTCGAATCCTACCATGTAATCGGTTAGCCCCTCGAGAGCCTTAATGACGGCCGTCTGCCCGGCAAGAAAAGATTCTTCATAATCTGATTTAGAAGCGCAATGAGAAGCACAACGCTGCATGAGAGATAGCTCAATGCCACGAACCTTCGAGCCAGTTTCCTTCTTGAGAAAATCAGCCAGAACAGTAGCCGTGCCGCCTAATTGCTTGTGTCCAAACGAATCAACTGCGACATCATCCGTTGCAACAAGTTCAGGTATAAATTTACCGTCTTTTGTCTGAACGCCTTCTGAAACCGCGATAATAACTTTGCCCGTCTCGGCATAGATCTTCTTAACATCTGCGAGCATCTTATCCAGATCAAAATCCACCTCAGGAAGATAAATCAGATCAGGACCGCAGCCCTTAACGCTTGCAAGTCTTGTAGCGGCGGTGAGCCAACCAGCATGACGCCCCATAACTTCAATGACGCAGATCATTCCCGTGTCATACACGCGTGCATCTTGATAGACTTCCATTGTAGTAGTTGCAATGTACTTAGCGGCAGAAGAAAAACCGGGGCAGTGGTCCGTTCCGAACAAATCATTATCAATCGTCTTTGGAACACCCATGACGCGACAATCATAACCTGATTTCTGCATATACTTCGAAATCTTATTACAAGTATCCATGGAATCATTTCCACCATTATAGAAGAAATAGCGGATGTCATACTTCTTGAAAACTTCGAGAAGTCTCATATAATCAGTTTCATCAACATCAGCATTTGCAAGCTTATACCGGCATGAACCTAGCGTAGAAGAAGGCGTATACTTCAGCAGTTCGAGCTCGGCAGGATCTTCTTGCCCTATATCGTAAAATTTCTCATTTAATATGCCGACAATTCCGTTTGCTGCGCCATAGACCTTACCAATAACATCCGAGTGTTTAAGTGCCTCGATAAATACGCCGGCTGCAGATGCATTAATTACGGATGTCGGTCCTCCGGATTGACCGAACATAAGATTTCCTTTTAACGTTGTCATGATTTTTCCTCCTGAAAATTGGTATTTGAAATATGTAAGCTAAAGCCACTGTATCAAACAGAATACTTTGATACGTTTTATGCTCAAACATAGAAAATAATACCACTTTTTACTGCTCCTGCACAGTCTGTTTCTGATAATGATGGACGAATTGAGGATACGAGGGATTAAATAATCAGGAAGAAAATGAATCGTTTACACATTATTTCTTTTCTAGTGGCGAGTACCAGTGATATAATAAATTTTATTCAATTGAAAAGTGCTATAGGTATAAATATGAGTAGAGATGAAAAGAATAAGAGTCGTTCCAAAATCGGTTCATGGGATTATTTATGGCAAGCATCAGCCTTCGTTTTTGCGTGCGTTTTCATTTTTGCCAGTATTGTCGGAGTATTCATATATATCGTTATGAGCGTAAGCGTGGGCAAGTCCCCATTTTCAAGTTGGGGAAGTATATCTGATCTTCAGACATCACTTATTATTGGACTTATTGTGAGTTTCCTCATTTTCTCCGTTTTGCTTACACTATTTTTTACTGAATTGTATGAACGAATCATTTTTAAGCCCGTGAAATCGCTGCTGGCTCAGATGGAGAAGAATCTAGGGTATAAAGGGCTTGCCGATCACGTGGAAGATTATTTGTGTGGAGGATCGACAGGCATCTTCAATTTGTATAATCCACGGGAATCGTGGATTGATAAAGTTCAGGAATATGTTAAGACGGCGTCCAACGAGCGCTATTTTGATGAGATTACAGGTTGTTTCAACCGCAAATATTTTTCGCAAGTACTTACCGAGACACTTCGCACACAGATTTTGTGCAACATCGGAGAATTATCTAAGCCTAAGACGAATTCTTCTGTTTGCTATTGTCTATATCTGATTGACATCGATCATTTTAAGCGGATTAATGATGAATTCGGACACATGTACGGCGATCAGGTTCTCGCGCAGGTCGGAAGAACACTTCGGAGTCTTGTCGGTTCTGATGGGGTCGTTGTAAGAAATGGCGGCGAAGAGTTTCTTATCATCATGTGTCAGTATTATCCGATGAATTATTCCAGCTTTGCTGAGAAGATCCGTAAAGAATTTAGTGAGACAGTATTTGTCAAATATGATCGTACACAAGAGATACGTCAGGTGACTTGTAGTGTTGGGTACGTTCCGTTTCCACTATATGATGATGGTAGGATGAATATTTCCGTACAGCAGCACGTCGATTTTGCTGATCAGGCGATGTATCTTGCTAAAGGATCGGGCAGAAATACGTGGAGAGGTATTCTTCCGGTTACGATGCCTAGAGTGCCCGTTGAATTTGATCGCATCTGTAATTCCGTTGACTACGGTATAAAAGAGGGGTATATCAAAGTTCTACGTCCAGAAGATACCGTGGAGTGGAAGGCTGCATTTATGGCATATCGTAGACCTGGTACAATTATCTAATGTATTGACATTTCCCCCCCTGCGTCTGTTGCTGTTGCAGTATTGATTTTGCGATTGGATCAAGAAGGGATTCTGTTATTTGGCTATTGACATTTCTTTCGTTCAAACATATAATTCTCTTCGTGCTTCGCGTCAGAAGCTGGCACGTAACATGGTGGGATTAGCTCAGTTGGTTAGAGCGCTAGTTTGTGGCACTAGAGGTCATGGGTTCGATTCCCATATTCCACCCCATCACTATTCACGGGCGAGAGTCTCCCAGCATGTACGATCACTAGCATACGTTGGGGTGTAGCCAAGCGGTAAGGCACGGGACTTTGACTCCCGCACTCGTAGGTTCAAATCCTGCCACCCCAGCCACTTATATGGTTCACTAGCTCAGTTGGTAGAGCACCTGACTTTTAATCAGGGGGTCCGGAGTTCGACCCTCCGGTGAGCCACCATGTAGAAGAAGCCGAGAAAGATTTTTCTTTCTCGGCTTCTTCTATTTTCTGCACAAATCCTCTACCTACACATGCGTTATTTTCGCGTGTTTTTCTATCAAAACATCCAACATGAAAAATGGCTGTAATATGCTCGTATCAAGGGTTTGATAAAATGTAGATGAATAAATATGCCAGTAAAGGGAGATGAGAACAGATGGTAGGGCACAATTCGGATCACAATATTGCTCTTGAGAAATCGATTGCGTCTGATTCGCATGTGTTTTTTTCGAAGAAAATTGCGAGAGTTGTGCGTGCCTTTTCATTTATCCTTTGTATGAGTATGTTAGTCATATCTTTTTCTGGAATCAATGAGAACCTCTTGGCAACTGTGTCTCCAAACGCCACGGTTAATGCTTCCTCAATCAATGTTAGGTCTTCGCCACGCTCTGATATTGCAACGAATATTGTCGATCGTATAACGAATGGTCAGCGAGTACAAGTTGGTCAGACAATGGCAAGTCAAGGGACGGATACATATGTCTGGTGCAGCATTTCCTATGAAAAAGGCGGTGTTGAGAAGACTGGATATGTTGCTTATTGCTACGTTAGTCTTGATCCGTCTTCAGGCGATGCGGCATTTGAAGCATCTATTGCAAACTTTCCAGAATCTTACAAGAGTGCTCTTCGCTCACTCCATGTTAAGTATCCCAATTGGACGTTTGTGCCACTGATGGTTGGCGCAGATTGGAATTCGGTGGTGGGGGCTGAGTCAACGCTTGGCAGAAGTCTCATTATCAATACGGTTAATGATGCATGGAAATCCTCAGCATCAGGGGCATATGATCCAATTACTGATACATATATTGCATATGATGTCAATTCATGGGTGAATGCGGCGCCCGAGGTAGTAGCCTATTATCTTGATCCGCGTAATTGCCTTTCGGAGAGAAGTGTTTTTCAATTTCTGAATCTTTCATATGATAGTACGAAACAGACGGTTGATTCGATTTCGACGATGTTGAATAGCACATTTATGGCAGGAGCGGTCATAACTGATCCATCAGGCAACAGTTATACATACGCGCAATCATTTGTAAACGCAGCAACAAGCTTTGGTGTGAGTCCTAATTTTCTTGTGGCGCGAGTCGTGCAAGAAATCGGGGCGTCGGGCAGTCGTTCCTCCTCTGGAACTGTCCCTGAATATCCAGGAATTTATAATTATTACAATATTGGCGCATTTTCCTCGGGTGACCCTGTCCTTACTGGGCTCGCCTATGCCTCGAGAATCGATGCGAATTATTTCCTCCCTTGGACGAGCCCATACCTATCAATAATCGGCGGTGCAAAATGGATCTCGGATAAGTATATTGCGACGGGGCAAAATACTTTGTATTTGCAGAAATTTGATGTTACAGATAACGGAAACGGTTTGTACTGGCATCAGTACATGACAAATATTCAAGCGATGACAAACGAATCGTCGACATTATATAACTCGTATGCAAATACCGGGATGCTGAGTTCATCTCTTTCCTTTTATATTCCCGTTTACGACAATATGCCGGCATCGACATCTCTTCCATCTGAGTCGGGAAATACGAATAATTACTTATCTTCTCTTTCCGTGAATGGGTTTTCTCTGACGCCAACTTTTGATACAAATACGACGTACTATGATGTGATTGTTCCGTATCAGACGTCCGTCATGAATCTTGCGGCTATTCCCGTATCATCGGATTCACTTGTATCTGGTACAGGTGATGTAAGCCTAGGGGTTGGCGATAATACTTTCTCCATCTCGGTTACTGCACAAAACGGATCAGTCAAGACGTATACCGTACATGTTGTTCGGCAAGAACAAGCTGGAGCTGATCTATTTGAGACAACACTGAAAATCAACGCTGATCTTTCTATGACTGGTATGAGTCCGGGTATGCTTTTTTCAGATATCAGCGCCAAAATTACGCTCAAAAACGGTGGTACTACGCAATTTCTACATTCCGATGGAACGGTAATTTCCGATCTTTCTCAAAAAGTTTCGACGGGAGATAGAATCTTGATTCTGGATGCATCAGGGGCAATCGGTTATAGCTATAAACTTGTAATTATGTGCGATACAAATGGAGATGGAAATATATCCGCATCAGATTTGACACTTCTTTCTCGTCATGTTCTGAGAACATCAAGCCTCGCTGGCGCGTATTTATCTGCATCAGATGTCAATCATGACGGAAACATTTCAGCTTCGGATCTCACGCTCATTTCACGACATGTCCTTCGAACATATTCGATTATACAGTAAGGAGATCACCATGAAGAAATGTAGGGCACTATCACAAATACTATCTGCTATAGTATGCATTTCTGTTTTACTTCTCCTCGTACCTATTTCGACAAACCGTGCAGCATCAACGCTCAAATTAGAGGTATTAGGTAAGAAGGAAGTCGGATCGTCATTTACAATTACGGTCAAATTTACTGGTGATGAGTCGTCCTATGCAGGTTATAACGGTTATTTCTCATACGATTCAACTCTTGTCAGACTCGATAGTATTTCGATTGGAAATTACACGTCAACTAACTTTGTTTCGGCAAAATCAACGGGTTCTGTTGAAGATCATAATACATCCATTCCCACTGGCTCAAGTCTTTGTGTCGCAACGTTCACTTGTTTGACCGCAGGAACCGTATCAATAGCCGCAGATTTTACGATGTCAACGATGAGTGCTACGGATGTGGCGGCATCGGCATCTACTTCGGTTGATATTTCTGCTGCTGTTCCTAAATCATCAGATGCAACATTGAAAGCACTTAGTATCTCTCCGGGAACATTATCGCCGGCATTTTCTGCGGGAACGCAAAACTATACCGCAACAGTGTCAACAAATAAAATAACGGTGAGCGCCACGGCAAACAGTAGTGTGGCAAAGGTATCGCTTAACGGTGTCCAAAACAACTTAGTTGAGGGCACGAATACAGTCAAAATAACGATTAAAGCTGAGGACGGGTCCTAAAAGGTCTATGTGATCACCGTGACTCGGATATCTGGACCGACACCGACACCGACGCCGACGCCCATTCCGCTGCCACTAATCAATTATAAGGGAACGGATTATACCATACTGACACCTACCGATGCTGATGGAATTCCGGCAGGCTTTGCTTCTTCCATTGCGACGTACCAGGGCGTGGATATTCCCGTCCTATCAAAAATGATTGGCACAGCGGAGGATGCATCCCAGATGCTACTCGTTTTTCTCGTTGCGGATGCTGCACCAAGCTATTTCGTATATGATGATGAAGCGGATACGTGTTATCCATATTGTTTAATTTCGCAGAATGTCGGATCCTATCAGATCGTTGATCAAGCATATATACCAGATACACCAAATGGATATGAAGCTTTTACGTATGATTATGCTGGTATACAGGTTACGGCATTCCGATTGATCAGCAATCCGGATAATCAGCAGATTCTTCTCTATTTATGCGATGAAAACGGGGTGTCCTCCTTTTATTATTATGACACCGAAAATGGTATGCTTATGCTCTACCGTGGAGAGGTATCCATTGCTGACATTGTTACGCCACAACCAACACCAACCGTATCCGCGACAAATTCAACAGAAGAGAGTGCGGTTTTATCTGTACAACATGCATCCTCATCCTTACGCACACTCCTAGATTACAAGAATCCAGTTTCGATTCTTTTCTACATTCTGTCCTGTGTTGCGCTAGTCCTACTTGCATCAGTGTTGCTTCTTCTCCTGAAAAAGCCGAAAGATACGGAAGTATACGAAGAAACAGATACGGAAGATGATAGTGAAGATACAATAAGTACTGACGCTGCACCAACCACGGGTGATTATTTGCATGAATATGCAAAACCGGAAGAAGAAAGAGAGATATTTTTTGGCGATGAGGTTTCAACGGATCTTGTCTTGCCGCCCGAAAATGCAAATCATACGGATTCTTCTCCTGCTAGAGATACTGCTGTTGTGGAGAAGACCAGTAATCAGCAAGAGGACATTGCGAAAGCGCTTACTGATGAGAACCCTTACATTCAGATGAAGCCAGATGATTTCATGCCAATAGTCGTGAATGATTTATTTGCTGACAATGCAGATGAATCGCGCGCCGAGATTCTTGAAGAAGAAGAGGCCCGTGCCCAATTAATGGCTCTCGCGATTGAGGATGAGCCAACTGTACGACCCGTTATCATACAAAACGACCCGGAAGTGCAATGGAGTAAGCCGGATCAGGAGCCAGAAATGACTACGTCCTATCTTCATATACCTGTTAGGCTTCGGCAAGAACTGGAGAGTACAAAAAAAGAACAAGAAGCAGCAATGGATCCTCATGGTGAGTCAGAGAAGCCTACACAAAAACAGAAGCATACAAAGGATTTGCCGCCACCAAAGAAGAGTCAGCCTGAGTCGTATGATCCTGACTTCGATTAGGGACAGTTATCGGGATAACCCATAGACGTGATATCAGTCTTGCAAAGTCCAAATGTAACTGGATGCATCACTTGGCATGCGCCAATCACCCCGCGGAGAAAGTGACACAGATCCGACTTTCGGACCGTCAGGCAGGCAGGACCGTTTGAATTGCTGACTGAAAAATCGCTTGATAAATAAACGACACCATTTCCGAATCGTCTTAGCATCGTATTCATTTTCAAAAGATAGAACGGCCATATCGTATAGCTTCTCAGGCGTAAAGCCGTAGCGAATGAAATAGTACAAGAAAAAATCATGTAAAGCGTAGGGGCCAACAAAGTCTTCCGTCACCTGACTTATCTTGTCATTATTGTGAGGAAGTAGCTCGGGGCTCACAGGGGTATCAAGTACATCAAGCAAAACCTGCTTTATGTCATTTTCTGATATGCCTGCTGCATACATGACAAGATAACGGACAAGTGTCTTTGGAACAGAAGAATTTACGGCATACATGGACATATGGTCTCCATTGTATGTTGCAAAGCCGAGAGCAAGTTCGGATAGATCTCCTGTACCAATAACAAGCCCGCAGTACTTATTCGCAAGATCCATCAGAATCTGCGTGCGTTCACGTGCCTGCGAATTCTCATAAGTAATATCATACGTTTCCAAATCCTGCTTGATATCCGTGAAGTGTTGCATGACTGCCTTATCAATGGAAATTTCTTCAAAAGATGTATTGTAAGCAGAAGATAGTTTGCAGGCATTGCTATACGTCCGTGTCGTGGTGCCAAAGCCCGGCATTGTAATCGCATGTATGCCAGAAAAAGGTAGATGTAAAAGGGTAAAGGCGCGGATTGCTACAAGAAAAGCAAGTGTTGAGTCGAGTCCGCCTGACATCCCTATCACAACCTGTGTGATACCTGTGTGCGCAAGCCTTGTTGCAAGTCCAGTTGCTTGAATCGAGAAAATTTCTTCGCATCTCGCATTTCGTTCAAGAATATCCGAGGGAACAAAAGGATACGGATTGCAAACACGGACGGTTTTTGTATCCTGGAGAGATAGAGAATAGTGTGTATGTACATATTGATTCCGATCTGTATCTTCGGATATATTTTGATAGGAAGATTGACGAATCCGATCCTGAGCAAGTAATTCGAAATCAATATCTTGGAAGATTATGCCTGACGAAAAGAGACTGGATTCCGACAAAATTCGACCGTTCTCATAAATCAGATTATGTCCCGCAAAAACCATATCGGTAGTGGACTCGCCAAAACCTGCATCGGCATAAACATAGCCACAGATGAGCCGTGCGGATTGTGAAGATATAAGACTGCGCCGATAGGCGGCTTTTGCTATTGTCTCGTCACTTGCGGATAAATTGAGTATAAGGGTTGCTCCCATTTCGGCATGGTGAGAAGAGGGCGGGATTGGAACCCAGAGATCCTCGCAAATTTCTACGGCAAACCGACATTGATCAAATTCTTCACATATGAATAATTGATCGGTCCCAAAAGGATACACATTCCCCCGAATAGAGATGCTTCCAGTTGCCGGGCCAGGAGAAAAATGTCGACATTCATAGAATTCCGCATAATTTGGCAGATTCGTCTTCGGTACGAATCCAAGTATTTGACCGCCTGTTATGATCGCTGCGCAATTATAGAGTTTATTATTGTTCGCAAGAGGAATGCCAACTGCGAAAATAATGGGTAATTCCTTTGTCTGATCGACAAGGTATAAGAGTGCGTCAATAGCGGAATCTTGCAATTTCTTCTGCAGAAAAAGATCGCTGCAGGTATATCCGGTTATACAAAGCTCAGGGAATACCAGAAGGGAGATACCTTTTGAAACGGCATCCTGGACAGCTTCCAAAATAAATTCTGCATTCTCTTTTGGATTTGCGACTCTCAGTTTGGGCGTACAGGCGCCAACGCGAAAATAACCATTCTTCATTTTATATCCCTCTCGAAGACATAAGTCATTCATTCAATTTGCTTTGCAATCATTATACAACATTTCGAATTCTCTTTCAGCTGATGATATGGGAAAGCGCAATATGGTATACTGTTCACAAAAAAGGATCGGATTAGGATGTTCTCATTGAATCGCCTTATTGGCAGACAAGAATACTTCTATTTGGAAACTGAGCGCATTCTGCTTCGTGTCCTTTATCCGTCTGAAGCAAATATGGTGACTGAGTACCTTACACGAAACCGCGAATTTCACCGCCCTTTCCATCAAGCTCACGATGATGATTATTTCACTTCATATGAACAAAGCGATTATTTGCGCGGTGATCTTTCCGGATTTAGAAGGGGGACGTGTTTTCCTTTCTGGATATCATATACGTGTGATCCTTCTCATGTAATCGGACGTGTTGCATATACAGCCGTTATTCGTGGCGCATTAAGCTCCTGCCTTCTCGGCTATCATCTTGATCAGAACGAGGTGGGAAAGGGCGTTATGAAAGAGGCTATTTCATCTGCTAATGATTTTGTATTCATGCAGAAGAAGATTCATCGGATTCAGGCAGACATAATGCCAGAAAACGAAAGGTCAATAGCAACAATTGAGAGTTTGGGCTTCAAGCGCCAAGGGCTAAACGAGAAATACATGTGCATTAACGGTGTTTGGAGAGATCATTTTATCTATGCCAAAATAAATGAATCCATATAATGTGCAAAATATTACTTGTTCTTTTCAAAACTATGGTAATATTTAAGTGAGTTACTTGGAACTGTAATAAATTCATCAGCTTATAAGCAGTATAATTATTTGTAAGCACGCGCATTGGTTGGGCGCTATCTCAGATTAATTTCGGAGGAATGATACATGAAGAGATTTCACTTTTGCAAACTCATTGTTGTTTTTATGCTTCTTTGTGGCGTAGTAGGGTATTCTGCTTGTGGAAGTAAGAAGAATGATTCATCCGGGACGACGAAGACAGATGCGTCTGCCACGACAACACTTCCCACAGTATCACCAACTCCGGCCATTCCCGTATACTCTGATCCGATTGCGGCAAATGATCAGGCGATTACCTGGACGGAGACTGCGGTTGTGAAGACAATGACTGTTAGTGTTACGGATTATCTACGAGTTCGCAAGGGTCCTGACAAGACGTATGATCAGGTTGCGGCTCTTACAAATGGAATGACGGTAAATGTTGTTGCTGTTACGTCAAACAACTGGTACAAACTAGATGATGGATACTATGTGTCGGGAGAATATCTGGTATAAATTCTCCGCTTGCATGGGTTGAATCCTCATTTGGTACTGTGATTGCTTTCTCTATTTCTGATCATCGTGCTGGAAATAGGGGTAGACAAGATACAAATCGTGTTGTATTATAGCAAAGCAAGTTTTGAATCCTTTTTGACTTAGAGCTTGCTTATATATGCGGGTGTAGTTCAATGGTAGAACTCCAGCCTTCCAAGCTGATCACGTGGGTTCGATTCCCAT
>JBPOHB010000224.1:0-2991 GCA_052036055.1 Bacillota bacterium
GACATTCTCATCATACAATGATGTGGATTCAATTGAAGTCCCGCAAGAGGTTATCGATGCGGCAGTTGAAGAAGACACAGATGAGGCAAGTGATTTTACGTAATCCGTTTTTTCTCTGAAAAATGAAACCGTCGGGCAGTAAATATGCTGACCGGCGGTTTTTTGTAAAAAGCAGAGAGATGATCTATATCTTTGGCGATGATTCTCTATCTTCATCAATCTTCTCGGATAGCTCCTGCAGATACATCCATCGCTCTGTGCGCTCGTCAAGTCGTTCGGAGTATACGGATTTTTCTTTCATGAGATCGAGAAGAAGGACATAATTATCGGAGGCCTTCTCCATGGATGCCTCAATCGTGGCAATTTGTTTTTCGAGTTGTGCAATCTCTTCGTCGATTGTATCAAAGTCCTTCTGCTCTTTGTATGTGAATGCCCGTTTCTTGGAACGAACAGAGGACCGTGTTGTCTCTGTGGCAGCCGTTTTGGCGATGGGAAGAGGAGAGGATCCTTCCGTACGAAAGGAAAGCAACTCACGGCTTTGCAAATAATCGGAATACGCGCCCATATATTTATGAATCGTGCCGTCATCTTCGAAAATGAAGAGTGTGTCTGCTGTCCGGTCAAGGAAAAAGCGATCGTGCGATACAACAATGACAGGCCCTTGAAAAGATTCCAAATAGGCTTCTAAGACACTGAGCGTCTCGATATCCAGATCATTTGTGGGCTCGTCGAGAAGGAGAAGGTTAGGTGCACCCATCAGGATGCTAAGCAGGTACAGACGCCGCCTTTCGCCTCCGGATAGTTTTGATATAAAATTCCACTGTGTTGCAGGCGGAAAAAGAAACGTCTCGAGCATTTTTGACGCAGTCACTTTCCCCTCTGGGGTCTCGATATATTCGGCTATATTTTTTGCATAATCTATGACGCGAAGTGATATGTCCATATCGACGCACTCCTGTGTGAAGTAGCCGATTTTGACCGTCTCGCCCAGAACAATCTCACCTTCATCCGGTGAAAGTTTCCCGCTAATTATGTTGAGAAGACTTGATTTTCCACAACCGTTTTTGCCAATGATTCCGATTCGTGCATCCCGTGCAATCAGGTGCGAAAAATCGTTTATACAGCACAAGTCACCGTATCTTTTTGTCACATGATTGATCTCGACAATTTTCTTTCCGAGCCGAGAGGATACGGAGGATAAGGATAGTTGTTCTGTTTTTTCGGTTACGACAGAGTCAGCAAGTGCTTCATAACGTGCGATTCGTTCCTTGCTTTTGGTGCCGCGAGCCTTCGCTCCCTGAAGAATCCATTCACGTTCTTTTCGAAGCAGGCTCTGATTTTTGCGAAGACTCCCCATTGCGGATTCTTCGCGTTGTAATTTCCGCGCTAAATATTCTGTGTAGTTGGCATCATATGTATAGATCTCACCCTGATCAATTTCAATTATTTTGTTTGTGATGCGATCCAGAAAGTAACGGTCATGCGTGACCATAATAATCGAACCGGAGAATTTGATCAGATATTTCTCAAGCCATACGACCATATCATTATCAAGATGATTCGTTGGTTCGTCCAGAAGAAGAACATCGCATGGGTGGATAAGCGCGGTCGCAATTGCCACGCGGCGTCTCTGTCCGCCTGATAATTCGCGGATCGGCTTGTCAAACGTGGCGACCCCTAATTTTGTCAGAATCATTTTCGCTTCATATTCTTTTGTGTCCACAAGCTTTGCAGAGGCGCCTGCAAATACATGTTCAAAAATGGTCGAATTCTCATCCCAAACAGGATTTTGCTGCAAGTATTCGACCCGAATTCCGTTTTGCTGGAAGACAGTCCCTGAATCCGGCGAAGTGACTTTGGCAAGAATGCCAAGAAGCGTCGATTTCCCGCTTCCGTTTACCCCGATTATGCCAAGTTTTTCACCTTCCTGAAGATAGATCGATCCATCACGAAAAAGAGCTTTTCCACCATACGATTTCGTGATTTTCTCTGCGGAGAGCAGCATACTTTTTTCCTTTCGGTCAGTGTTTCTTTTCATCATGCGCATGCATGCCTGCCCATTATAACAAAGACAGAGCAAAAAGGGATTTCTTATTCTGATTTCGTATGGGAGACGATGTGCGTAATAGAAGGCGGTATATACGACCGAAAAAGACCAGCACGACGCCCGGAGTCGCACTGGGATGGAATTATTATGGTTTGATGAAGAGCCATGCACAAATATGCGTTATTCTGTTGGAAAATGAATGGAAGCCGGGCACTTCCCGATAGTAGCATATATATTGACTTGTCTATTTGATGAAGAGGGAATCCTTTGTGATGGGGCGCTTCGGCTGATAGGTAAAAAAGACGGAGGGATACGAATCGCCAAACTTCGCGCACATCAGAATAAACAGCAAAATATAGTGAACGACACGGTTCATTTATCTTTCCTCCTTACGTCGCATACATGCGCCAGTCAGTGTAAGGAGAGATGCATATAGCGGACCGAGGCTCATTGCGATGAGAAGCGAGGCACTCCAGCTATTTGTATGAAGAACAAAGTAGAGAAGGAGAATCATGAAAAGATTCGACACACTGATGATTCTGGACAGCAGTTTGCATTTTTCCTGGTCTGCGGAGCAAATCGGAGCATTCGGGTGAGAGACAGGAGCGAAAAGGAATATGATAAGGATGGAAAGTACGTTTGCGACAAGAATGAAAGGTAAGATGTATGAGAAATGAATGGCATTGGTAAGGCCAATGACACTAAATAGAGATAGAACGTAGATCAGAAGGCACTTCAAGAAAGTGCTGGCATGATATCCTCCTGAAGTGAGTCGAAGAGGAACAAAAAAGAGCAGAAAAAGAAAAATATCTGGAAGGCTCTGACTGAAAAAGCCAACGGCAAGAGCGATCAATAGGAGTAGCGTAGATGTCAGAATCATAAAAATGCCATATGCGTAAACGGATGCGAGCTTCGGCTCGTATGATTTGTATTTGGATAAACGA
>JBPOHB010000272.1:0-1653 GCA_052036055.1 Bacillota bacterium
AAGATTCTTAGCGAAATGAAAATCATTTCTTTGACATCATATACATATCGTTTACCCCTTTATCTCGGAGGTTTCCTATGATTAATTTTGATAGAAGAAAGAGAATACTGGAGCTTCTGGAAAAAGAAGGTCAGGTTTCAACGGTTGAGCTTGAGGAGCGATTAGGTGTTACTGGTGCGACAATACGCAGTGATCTTCGGGAGATGGACCGAGAAGGGGCGATCGTCCGTTTTCATGGTGGCGCGGCACTTGCCGATCAGAGTCGCCTTTCATCACCAAATGAGAACTATCTGCGTAGAAGTGTCATGCATGTAGAAGAAAAGACTGCCATCGGACGTAAAGCGGCAATGCTGGTTTCTGAAGGAGAAACAATTTTTATCGACGCCAGTTCGACCACCTTTTATATGCTTCCATACATCAATCACTTGGAAAACTTGACAATTGTGACCAATGGCATTCATACTGCCATGGAGATTCAGCGCTATAGCAATTTTAAGACTGTATTGGTTGGCGGAGTCCTGCGTCCGCATTCTGGTGCTGTTGAAGGGCTTTTGTGCGAAGAAATGTTGCGTAAAATCAGCGGAGACAGCTACTTTGTGTCCGGAAACGGGTTCTCTCTTTCCATGGGGCTTACTGGCAATAACTTCTATGAATTGGAATTGAAGAGACGTTTTGCAGAGAAATGCAGGAGACGGATAGCGCTGCTTGATTCCAGCAAATTGTGCAACGATTCCACATCATCCTTCATTTCGAGCGATCAAGTTGATGTCTTAATTACGGATTCCGGAATCATGCCGGAACAGATCACCAAAATTCGCGCGGCAGGCATTCAGCTGATCGGTGCGCAAATGGGTGAAGAATAATGAACTTTCCCGTATTGTAAGGAAAGAATTCAAGGAGAAAAGATGGACGAATTTACATTCAAATCTCTGCCAATTTCTGAAGAAGTACAGAGAGCACTTATCGACATGGGTTTCGAAGAAGCGACCCCAATTCAAATGCAGACAATTCCCTACATTCTTGAGAATCGCGATGTACTTGGTCAGGCTCAGACGGGTACTGGAAAGACATGTGCATTCGGGATACCGGTTATCGACTCTGTCGATCCACAGGCAAAAACCGTACAGACGATTATTCTCTCGCCAACAAGAGAGCTTGCCATTCAGATAGCGGAAGAGCTTCATAATGTTGCGCAATTCAAAGAAGGTGTCCGAATTGTTGCCGTATATGGCGGACAGCCAATCGATAGACAGATCATGGCACTTAAAAGAAAACCGCAGATTATTGTCGGTACGCCAGGCCGTGTTATGGATCATATGAGAAGGAAAACTTTGCGTCTGGATAATCTTGAGAAGATCGTTCTTGATGAAGCAGACGAGATGTTGAATATGGGATTCAAAGAAGATATCGATACAATCCTCTCATCAACGCCTGAGCATATTCAGAAGATATTCTTTTCCGCAACCATGCCACGTGCTATTGTCGAGCTTACAAACAAATATCTTACTGATCCGATACACGTGAAAATCGCATCGAAGGAATTGACGATTCCGCTCGTCGAACAGTTTTTCGTCGAAGTTCGCGAGGGCAGCAAAGTTGAAGTGCTTTCGCGCTTGATTGATGCTGGAAATACGACTCGCGCATTGGTCTTTT
>JBPOHB010000105.1:0-12332 GCA_052036055.1 Bacillota bacterium
TAAATAGACGAATTCCCCGTACTTTTTTGGAACACAAATCCTTCTACATCGGGCTTTTCCTTCTCATTTTACTTGCATCATCACTCTTTATCTCATTTCGAACGGCAATGGTAAGTATCAAGGAAAGTGTCACCGAAGACCGAATCACAAGTCGTGTTGAGGATGCGTCATTTTCCTATTCGGAACAGCTAAGTGAGGAGGACATAGCAAAATACGAAGAAGCATATAATCTTGTCTTGCAGGCAAGCCGATATGCGGATATCGCCTGTGATAACGGCGCAACCATTCGTATTCGTCCTGAGTATACGAAACTGAATCTCTATTCGGTCGTATCTGGTACGGCTCTATCCGGGCCGGGACAGATTATGCTGGATCGATTCTATGTAGAGAAGCACAATCTCGCAATCGGAGACAGCGTCGACGTTGGCGGCCATTCATTTACGCTGTGCGGAATCCTGGCATACCCGGATTATTTGTCTACACTAAAATCCGAAGAAGATATGATGCCTGACGCATCGAAGTTTGGCATTGCGGCACTTGTGGAATCGGATTATTTGGTGCTATCAAATGGAGTAGAAAAAGTATACTATAGCGTTGCTTTTCGCGAGGATAATGCGGAAGAATTCCGCGCTGAATTGGGAAGAAATGGGATTGTCACGACGTGGACAGATGCAAATAACAACGAGAGAATCGCAAAGTTTGATAGCGAAATTGATGCCATTATTGCCATGGCGGCAGTCGCTCCCCTTGTGATCCTATTTGTCAGCTGCTTGATTATGGGTGTCATTATGGGCAGAATGCTGCGCCGCGAATACGCAAATATCGGCACATTATCCGCAATGGGCTACAAGAAAAGAGACATCTTACCACACTATTTGATTCTTCCAGCGGGATTATCACTTGCTGGGTCAGCGATGGGTCTACTACTCGGTTCATTTGTGGCTGAACCAATGGAAATCTTATCCAAATCGGAATATGGTATTCCGAAGGTCAACCTGAACTTTACTCTTGCCAATATACTTATCACACTTCTGGTTCCGACATTATTCATTACACTCTTTTCACTTCTGTCGATTCTGCGTGCACTACGAATTGAGACCGTTATTCTGCTTAAGGCAAATTCGGGAAAAGAGAAGAAGGGTTTCTTGATTCGGTTGCTTCCCTTTCGCGTGGGTTCGTTCCGATTTCGGTTTATCGTCAAAGAGATGATATCGAATATCTCGCGCAGTATGCTCATGATAATCGGGGTGGGTGTCTCTACGCTATTTATTCTCTCAGGCTTCATCATTAACTCTACGTTGGATTATTTTGTTGATCAGGGTTATGGTGATATATATTCATACGAATATCAATATATTCTCGAGACGCCGAATACGACGGATGCACCCGATGGTGCCGAGAGCTTTATGCTGTCTGGATTCACATATGCGAAAAATGGTGAGAAATACGATCTGGTTATGTGCGGAATTGAGATGGACTCTCGCTACGTTTCGGCTCAAGATATGAATGGAGAGACCATTCCAAACGGAGTGATTGCGATATCGAACAGTGTAGCAAAACGTCTGGGAATATCGGCGGGAGACACGATTACCATCCAGAATGATTCGGATCGGAAATTCTACGATGTCCCCATTGATGTCATTGCCGATGTAGACATAGGGAATTATATTTTCCTTGATATAGATCAGCTTAACGGGATGCTTGGCTATCCAGAGGATACACATATTGGATACTTCTCTTCTGAGAAGCTTTCCCTTTCCAGTTCCGACGTCAACAGCATTATTACCAAAGATCAGGGGGTTGATGCTCTCAAATCATCTATATCTGTGATGCGCGGTGTTCTCTATATATTAGCAACCGTCGCGGCAGTAATTGGCGTGATTGTGGTTTATTCTGTGACAATACTCATGATACACGAAAGTGCAAAGAATATTTCGATGCTTCAAGTGATGGGATACAAAAAGAAAGAGATATCGAAACTCTTGATCCGTTCGAATTCTGTTCTTGTCTGGATTGGTTTTGCACTTGGCGTACCAGGCTCCCTTGCGATTATGGACGCATTTTTCCACGGTATTTCGAAAGATATGAACTTCATTTTTGATGCGAAAATCAGCCCGATTTATATCCTGATATCTTTTTGCTTCCTCCAGCTGATCTATTATGTGACGCTCTACTTCACTCGAAAATCGGCGTTTAACATGAACCTTGCAGACAGTCTGAAAGAGCGTGATTAATGACTTGCTAACGGGAAAACGTGCCCTGATGAAAAATGAGCTTCCAGTTTTCCCCTTCGATTCTCCAAATGGAGGAGCGAAGGGTTACCTTCTTGCTATCGTCCGGCTGTGAATTCATGACAACCTTATAGGTAACTAGCGCTGTATCGTCAGATAGCATACGGATAGCAAAATCGATTATCAGCCAATCCCCGTCATAGGTCGCGCCGCCGCTTAGGGTATCACCCACATGATAGTGGTAGATCTGGCCGGAGGTAGTATGTTCGCAAAAAGAATCGCTGATGAGTGAGGAAAGTCGATTCGCATTGCTGCGGGTGTTAGGTCTCATAAGCTCAAGTTCCAGCTTATAAAGTAAATCGCGTGTTGAAGAATCGCTTTGAGTCGTATCGGGGGCGTTGTTTTCTGGCAACAAGGCAAAAAGAGTCCCGACAAGCGAGCCCTGCTCAAAATTCTCCAGGATTCCTCGCGCCTTTGTATAGCCGTCGGGGCGAAGGGAATACATCATCCAGAATCCGTCTTTTCGAGAAGAAACGAGGCCGCAAGAGGACAAAATCTTCATATGGTAAGAAAGCGTCGGTTGTGAAATCTCGAATGTTTCCAACATCTTATTGGCACACATTTCGCCTTCCGTTAGCATGTGTAGAATGCGAAGTCTCGTCTCATCTGCCAAGGCCTTATATATTGCAACTGATTCTGAAAAAGAATCCTCCACAACGCTCACTCCTTCCTTCTACAGGGAATCTTTTCGACACAGTATCATATATATCGAAAGTTTTCAATGTAGAGGGCAAGCACGCTAATATTTGAATTTGGATTGAAACGTAACAGAACCCCCGCGATACTTACCTTCACCATGCAAATTCCCTGCAAATATCGCATGATGCGGGCAATGGTTATAGCACGACCAGCACGATTGACAGGTATCTTGCGATATATAGGCATTCTCATCCATGCGAATGGATTTCGTGGGACATACCTGAACGCAGACACCACAAGCGGTGCATATACTTGCGTCAACGCGCAAAAAATATTTCTGCGTAAAAAGGTGAAATAGCGGAGCGGGATACTGGGGGAGAGACTTGGCCGAATAAATCCTTGGAAGCAGGGTAGCCTTGGGCATAACTCCATCCGCGATCTCATGAAGTGCCACATTCATTTTCGCAATATAGTCACGTAGTTTCGCCATATCCCTCTTCTGCGGATACTGCTCGGCGGTAAAGCCTGCCTTAATTACGGGGGGATAATTCTCTGGCGTATGGATTCCGTGAGATGGTAGCACATGAAATCCCTTCGTCCGAAGAAGTCGCGTCATCATGATATTGCACCTTCCAGGAATGCTTCCATAAGTGTATATGGAAAAAGCATACGCATTGGCGGGAACAGAAAATGAGGTTAAAAAATCTGTCATAAGTTTCGGAGGCTGCCAGCAATCCGTAAACGTCGCAAAACAAAAGACGTTGTACTCTGAGAAATCCATGATGGGATCTCTGCAAATATCAAACAGAGCAAAGGGTACGTCAAATTTGCTTGCTACATATTGAGATACGGTTTGCGTGTTACCCGTATTTGAATAGTACATAAGAATGCCGTGTGTGCGCATAACTTCACTCCTTTTGAAGTCATTATAGCATGAATAATTCATATAGACGAAAAAGCATTGTCAACTAGATATTGTCAAATTCGTAAATAATTTTGTTGTAAACAAATGAACAGAAAGTTATAATGTTAAGAGAATTGAGTCTTGGTTACCTGCTTTCTTTTTTTTTCGAATCGAGTTCCTATTTCCATTTTTCTGCATTGTATCTGGAAGTTGGAGGGCACTGCGTTGAAGAACGATCATCGAAAAGATAACTTTTTGGCGAAATATTTTAGTAATCGGCTGAAGGCTCACTACACAGATTTTTCTTCTTGGATTCAAATTATTGTATTCGTAATTGCATATGCTCTCATCGCATGCATTCAGATTCATACGGATAATTCAGGTTTGAGTGGTATTATCGCGCAACCACTGATCATTATGTCAATCTACCTTGTCATCCAAATCATTAAGCTAGGGTATATCGTTTCCGTCGCTGTCAACTTGACATATGCAATTTTTGTAACATATCACGTTGTCGTTCATCATGAACCGCAAGCAATTCCCGGGATTATTCTCCCTATTAGCACGATTATTATCGTTTCGATTATTTCTTTCTACGGGCGCAGACTCAATGATCAGATCACGCAGGTCAGGATGCAGCGCGAGGAGATTCAGAACCTCTATGAGACTGTGGCTGAGGCGAAAAATGAATTGGTGGTTCGTAACCAACAGCTTTTGGAGTATAACCAGATTCTTGAAGAGAATGAGTCGCGGATGCAACACCTCTCCAATTTTGATCTTTTGACAGAATTACCGAACCGTGCAACGATTCTTGGCAGACTTGATCTGCTTATCAGTATTATGGCTGACAAGAAAATGTCCTTTTCATTCATCTTTATTGACATAGATAATTTTGGTTCGATTAACGAAGATGTCGGGCATCGGATTGGGGATATGCTTCTGCAAGCATTCTCGCTTCGCCTGGGCATGTTGATTCATCCGGAAGACATGATTGGCAGACTCGGCAGCGATGAATATGCATTGGTCATCCAACATCAAATGTCGGAACAAGAACTTTTCTCGTATATTGAATCTATCCGCACTTCCTTACAGGAGGTTTTTCCGATAGAAGGAAATGAGTATTCACTTACGGCGAGCTTTGGTGTGTCTATTTTCCCATCAGACGGGGTGGATGCAGAAGAACTGCTGAAATGCGCCAATGTTGCTATGCTGAAGGCGAAAGAGAATGGAAAGAATTGTGTGCAATTTTTCCGTCGCGACATGCGGCTTGAAATCGAACAGAAGATTATCTACCAGAAGAGACTGATGAATTCAATTAAGAATAATGAGCTTTTTCTCGTATATCAACCGCAGTTTACGCCGGATAAGAAGCGGCTGCGTGGTTTGGAGGCATTGGTCAGGTGGAATTCCGCGAAATTCGGCGTGGTGAGTCCTGTGCAGTTTATCCCAATTGCTGAGGAAGCTGGATATATTATTCCGATGGGTGAGTGGATTTTGCGTACTGCATGCAAGAAGGCGGTTGAGATTGAGGAAAAATATCATAATGGGATTATCATATCTGTCAATATTTCTTCCGTTCAGTTGATGGCTCCGAATTTTCTCGCTATGGTGAGTAGCGTTCTTCAAGAGACACATTGTGAGGGACGTTTGCTCGAATTCGAAGTTACGGAATCTGTCATGATCTCTTCTCTGGACATAGCGGTCAGCTTGCTCAAGGAGATTAAGACCATGGGCATTCGCGTTGCACTTGATGATTTCGGAACGGGTTACTCATCTTTCCGCTATATTCAGTTGTTGCCCATAGATACGTTGAAGATCGACAAGTCGTTTATTGATAGCATTGAATATCAGGATACACAAAGTCTCCTCGTAGCGGCCATCATTACGTTGGTTCATCAATTGAATCTTGAAGTTGTTGCAGAGGGTGTCGACTCTGAGAAGAAGGTTATTTTCCTTACGAAAGCCTCGTGTGATTATTTGCAGGGGCACCTGTGGGGAATGCCAGCTGGAGATGAAGATACAGATATGAGATTAGCTGCAATTTTCTCTCCGCGAGACGAAGAAACGTAATCGATTGCATACCTTTCTCCTATTATAAGAAATAGGCAAAATCAGAGAGTGCGAATTTTCGAAAAAACGACAAAAGTTTTCGAAAATTCATTTTTGTCTGTGTACTTTTCAGGCGTTCGGAATTATAATTGAGGCAGTTCTTGCGCATTCGCGCGGGAGATTTATTGCTTCATTGTTGAAAAGGAGAAAGAATATGGATCCATTCATTCTTACGGCTATTGTTCTGGGTAGTATATTCGTTTTATATCTGCTGATTTTTAAAGTATTCGGTCTGCGCGTTATCAGTTCAAATGAAGTGGCAGTCATTGAGAAATGGTGGAGCTTTCGCGGCTCTTTACGCGACTCAATTATCGCACTGAACGGCGAAGCGGGCTATTCGCCATATCTTCTGCGTGGTGGTATTCATTTCAAATCAGCCTTAATGTACAAAATACATAAATATCCGCTGATAACCATTCCGCAAGGTCAGATCGCGTATATTTTCGCTCGTGACGGTAAACCACTCGAGCCCAAACAGACGCTCGGACGCGTTATCCCGGAAGCCAATAACTTTCAAGATATTATGGGATTTCTTCAAAATGGCGGACAGAGAGGGCCGCAAAGAGGCATCATTCGAGAAGGCGCCTATGCGATTAACCTCGCTCAGTTTATTGTGATTACATCGACTGACATTAAGGCGATTTTTAATGGTGCAAAACAAGAACGTTCGGAGCTTGCCGTTATGCAGCAGACGCTTCTTGCCAGAAATGCATTTACTCCGGTAATTATTATGGGTAGAGGTTCAGAAGAAGGCGATATGATGGGAATCGTTACGGTTCATGATGGCCAGTCGCTTCCAGACGGAGAGATCATTGCGCCTTATGTAGGTGAGGCGCATGCAAGCTTCCAAGATCCGGAGAGTTTTCTTGAATTGGGCGGGAAACGAGGCAAACAACTACAGGTACTTACGGACGGTACGTATTACATTAACCGTTTATTTGCAACAGTAGAATATCGGCCGAAGACAGTCGTTCCGATCGGTTTCGTCGGAGTCGTTGTCTCCTTCTATGGTGATGAAGGCGTAGACACTACGGGAGAAGATTACAAGCATGGCGAGCTTGTACAGACAGGCTGTAAGGGTGTACTTGAGAAACCACTTATGCCAGGCAAATATGCTTTCAACACGGATGCGGGACGTGTCGTACTTGTTCCCACGACCAATATTATCCTGAAGTGGAACAAATCCGAAAGCGGTGACCATAAATATGACGAGAACCTTACTGAAGTTGATATCATAACGAAAGACGCATTCGAGCCATCATTGCCGCTTTCCGTTGTTATGCACATCAACTATAAGCAGGCTCCATGGGTTATCCAACGTTTCGGTGACATTACCATGCTTGTTAACCAATCTCTTGA
The DNA here is from genome assembly GCA_052036055.1 of Bacillota bacterium. Classification (GTDB taxonomy): domain Bacteria; phylum Bacillota; class Clostridia; order Saccharofermentanales; family Saccharofermentanaceae; genus Firm-13. The sequence continues at coordinate 7,303 of JBPOHB010000105.1, forward strand.
CCCACTCGTCGGTGCGTATTTTAAGGATGTCGCGCAGACGAAGACCTTGATTGAGCTTATTCAGGAGCGAAGTGCGATTCGTGAAAGAGCTGTATTGGAAATGAGAGAGAAGTTCCAGAAGTATAATTTGCAGTTAGAAGAAGTATTGATTGGCACGCCAAAATCGCCTGTTGCAGATATTCAAATTGAAAATATTCTTACACAGCTTCGCGATAGACAAATTGCAGAAGAGAAGAAAGTCACCTATCAGAAGCAGCAGGTCGCGGCTGAAAGCGAGAAACTTCTGCGCGAGGCGCAGGCGGCAGCGGAGCAGCAGACGTTCCTTACCAAATCCAAGATCCAGATTGAAGTTGAGAGAAATAGCGGTGCGGCTCTTGCGAGCAAGGCAGAGCAAGAGGCAAATCAGATTGTTGCACTTGCGAAGGCAAACAATACTCGCATCAGGCTTGAAGGTGAGGCGGAAGCTTCGAAGGAATCTAACATTGGTCTTGCGAAAGCGCAGGCAATTGATGCGCAGGTTAAGGCATATGGCGGCGCGCAATACCGAATTGTTCAAGAGGTAACGGACAAGCTTTCGGATGCAATTAAGAATTCGTCTGTTGATATTGTGCCGAAGACAGTCGTGAATATGGGTGGTTCAGACGACAATGGAAATGGTGGCACCGTGCTAGATGCCCTACTCAAATTGATTACTCTTGATAAGCTGGGCATCTCAATTTCTGAAGATGCTGCCAAAGCTTCCGATGCACCAGAGACAATTGCAAAACCAGATGTGCCTGCAAGTGATTTGCAGACGCCCGTGTCCGCGGTAGCCGATGAGATTCCTACATCGCCTGCCACATAATCCTCATATATTGTTTGTGACATAATGGTATGTATGATGTGCCGCCTCAAACTGACAATTTGAGGCGGCATGTTCTTTTTCGTCCAGCGGAAGGCAAGAAACAAGCAAGGGTATCACCATATGTCGGAAAGCGTTCAGAATTATGAATCGATATGATTTGATTTGCGCTGTGAAATGATATATTCTTGCAGTAATATCCCGAATTGTTTGATTTTATCGTTGATACTGGAGGAAGAATTATGGCAATGAAACTTGCTTTTTCTACACTTGGTTGTCCCGAATGGTCGTGGACAGATATCTATTCGATGGCCTTTGATCTTGGTTATTCCGGGATCGAGATTCGTGGCCTCGGCGAAGAGATTACGGCATCCCGTGCGAAACCATTTCTTCCAGACGAAATCAGTCGGACGCGTGACACGCTAGATAACCTTTCGCTCATCGTATCTTGCTTCTCTTCGAATTGCGTTCTTTCTTCAGAATCGGGTGCACGCATCGCGATGACAGAGATATCTGAATATATTTCACTTGCGCAGAAGATGCGATCACCCTATGTTCGCGTTCTGGCAGATGGGAACCCTGCGCCTTCGGGAGAAGTCGATGATGAGAAGATCACGCAGCTTCTTCGGGAACTTTCACTGAAAACGGTGGGAACTGGGGTTACGCTGCTCGTTGAGACGAACGGCGCCTACGCGGACACGAAGCGACTATTGCGACTTATCGAAGCGGTTAATAGCCCCGCTGTTGCGGTTCTTTGGGATATTCATCACCCCTATCGCTATTTTGGCGAGACACCAGAAGAGACATGGGAGAATGTTGGGAAATATATCCGCTACGTGCATGTTAAGGATTCCGTGATGGACGCATCTGGGAAAGTAAGCTATCGGCTTCCCGGGACAGGCGATCTGCCGCTTTTTTCGGCATTTACGCAGCTTCAGAAGAATCAATATGACGGATACGTCTCGCTCGAATGGGTGAAAAGATGGTCGGCAGAAATCGAAGACGCTGCCGTTGTCTTTCCGCAATTCGTGTCCTATATGCGCCAATGGGAGCAGAGAAAACGCGAAGGCGATCCTGCGCCGATTTTGCAGAAGCCATCTTCGGATCGACCGAGTCCCTCTATTTCGGACGGTGCAAATTCCGTCTCTCCGGATTGTTTTTATGTTGCCAGAGAGGATGGGAAACGCATTTTTGAGAAAGACATCCTGATTGACCATACTTTCGGAGAACTGCTCGAGGAAGTTGCTGCTAAGTTTCCTGATCAATATGCTTTTGCGTATACGACGCGAAATTACACGCGGACATACAAAGAATTTCTTGAAGAAGTAGATAAAGTCGCAAGAATGTTTCTTGCGATGGGTGTGAAAAAGGGCGATCACGTCGCGATTTGGGCGACAAATTATCCCCACTGGTTTCTCACTTTCTGGGCAGCCGTCCGAATAGGGGCCGTACTTGTTACCGTAAATTCCTCATATAAAATACATGAAGCTGAGTATCTTCTGCGACAGTCTGATACACACACGCTCGTATTGATAGATGGATACAAGGATTCGAATTATATTGAGATTCTAAACGAGATATGTCCGGAGCTCAAGACGGCCGAACCAGGCAAGCTATCATCTGAGAGACTGCCGTTCCTCAGAAACGTTATTTCGGTTGAGACATATGTTCCTGGGTGTTATCACTGGGAAGAAGCCATGGCGCTTGCGGAAAGTATTCCTGCCCAGACGATTTCGCAGATGCAAGGATCGCTTGACAAAGATGAGGTATGCAATATGCAATATACCTCAGGAACAACGGGATTTCCGAAGGGCGTTATGCTGACCCATTACAACGTTGTGAACAATGGGAAATGTATTGGCGATTGTATGGATCTTACGACAGCGGATCGGCTTCTGATTCAGGTCCCCATGTTTCATTGCTTCGGAATGGTACTTGCCATGACGGCATCTATGACACACGGAACGACAATGGTTCCTGTTGAGTACTTTCAGCCGGCAAAAGTTCTGGATGCCATTAATCTACGCAAAGTTACTGCCATGCACGGTGTGCCAACGATGTTTATCGCACTCCTGGAGAATCCGAAATTTGCGGAAACCGATTTCTCACATATGAGGACTGGCATAATGGCCGGGTCACCTTGCCCGATTCCCGTCATGGAAGCTGTTGTAAATAAGATGAATATGTCTGACATTACAATTGTTTTCGGACAGACAGAAAGTTCTCCGGGATGCACGCAAAGCCGTGTTGGCGATCCGCTTGAGGTTCGTGTTGCCACGGTCGGCCGCCCATTGCCGGGCGTTTCTTGTCGAATTGTTGATCCAGCAACCAACGAAGAATTACCTGACAATGTTGCAGGCGAATTTGTTGCACGCGGATACAATATCATGCGTGGGTATTATAAGATGCCCGAAGCGACAAAAGCAGCCATTGATGAAGACGGCTGGCTCCATACGGGGGACCTTGCACTGCGCACCCCAGAGGGCAACTACAAAATTACTGGTCGAATTAAGGATATGATCATCCGAGGAGGAGAGAATATCTATCCGAAAGAGATTGAAGAATTCCTCTATACGCATCCAGAAGTAAGTGATGTCCAGGTAATTGGGGTGCCAGACAAGACCTATGGAGAAGAAATTATGGCTTGCGTGATTCGCAAAGAGGGATCAGAAATATCACAGGAAGATCTTAAGGAATTTGTCCGCACGCATATGGCAAAACACAAGACACCGAAGTATATTGCGTTTGTGAAGGAATTCCCGATGAATGCGGCCGGGAAAATCATGAAGTATAAGATGAGAGAGTGGGCGGTGGCAGAGCTTCATCTTGAGTCAGCAGCGGCGATTGAGACGGCCTGACAGCGCAATCTTGTCAAAACAAATATCTGCATAAGCGAACGGAATCGATCGGAAAAGATCATCCGTTCGCTTTTTCTATTGAAAAACTTCTTTTTGCATCAGCAAGCAAGTATCAGGGCAATTCCTGAATTTCCCCATAGTATTCTTCAAGTGTTTGACCACTATCATATAGCGTTTGTGCAAGTTCTACACCAACAAAGCGATAATGCCAAGCCTCATATGCATAACCAGTTATGTCACTTTTGCCGCTTGGATAGCGAAGGATAAATCCATATTCCTGCGCGTGAGCTGCAAGCCAAATCCCTGCAGTGGTATCCGCAAAATCTCCGCTGATTGTAGGGGAAGATACCGTTGCAAGATCGAGGGCAAGTCCTAAATTGTGCTCGGAACGTCCTGGATAGGCATATTTGGAGCAGGCCCTTTCCAATCCCTTTTTCCTTACGGCACGATCAAATAGCTCTTGTTGATAATCAAGGGTCCGATATCCTGATGCGAGGTACAGCGTTTCGCCGGTATCTGCCTCACAAGCGGCTCGCATTAGGTCCCAGGCATCATCTGCCTCTGTTCGCAGGTACTGATTCTTAGACGAATCCGCAAGCACAAGGGTAGGAACATAATCATCGGGAATCGCATTGTACTTGTTAATCAGAACCGTAAGATCTTCTGGATTTGTCACGATTTCGTATGTCACCGTTCGCGGATCCACATATCCGTTATACCATACGGGACCAGATGCCGTCTCATCTACTGCTGGCAATGGCGTTGGGGTGGGGGTCGGCGTCATTGTTGGCAGAGGCCGTGGTGTCGCAGTCAATGTAGGGGTGGGCGTGGATGTTGGCATAGTATTTTCCGTAGAAGAGGAAGATGTTTCTTCCCTCGCGAGAGACGATCGATCGCAGGAAATACAATAGAAAAGCAACAGGGAGATGCCTAGTATGACCATAAATTTTTTGCACATAACGCTACCTCTTATCCAGGAGAAAGGATGATTCGAAATCGAAGAATCAGTCATATGCATTATCTGGCATAATCTGCTCTTTCCCATAATATTCTTCTAGCGTTTGCCCGGTCTCATGAAGTGTCGTTGCAAGCTCGACCCCGACATAGCGGTAATGCCATGCCTCGTAACCATACCCCGTGATCTCGTACATATCGCGAGGGTATCGAAGGATAAAACCATATTCATAACCGTGTTCGGCTACCCATTGTCCGGCAGTCGACTCGGCAAACTCATCTCGAATCTCTTTGTCATCTGCCGTATTGATGTCGAGAGCGAGTCCTAAACTGTGCTCGGATCTACCCTGATAAGCATTTTTCTGAACTGCTTTCTC
>JBPOHB010000092.1:0-3256 GCA_052036055.1 Bacillota bacterium
GGTACGAATGGCGATACAGGTGTCCATGTTGCCGTCGAAGCCGAGGTACCCGATTGCGCCGCCATATATTCCACGCCGCAGAGGCTCAAGCTCATCGATGATTTCCATTGCTCGGACCTTGGGGGCACCAGATAGCGTTCCGGCGGGAAGAAGTGACTGCAAAACATCAACGGTTGAGAATCCTGGTTGAAGTTGCCCCTCGACATTTGTGACGATGTGCATGACGTGTGAGTATTTTTCGACATGACCGATATTTTTTGCTTCGACGGTGCCGAATTTGGATACTTTTCCGACATCGTTTCGTGCGAGATCGACAAGCATATAGTGCTCAGATATTTCTTTTTCATCTGCGAGCAATTCCTTCTCAAGAAGCTGGTCATCCATCGGATTATGGCCACGAGGACGCGTTCCTGCGATGGGGCATGTCTCGATTTTGCCGTTTGTGACACGAACAAGCATTTCAGGCGAGGAGCCGATGATGGACGCCTCTTCCAACTGAATGTAGAAAAGGTAAGGGGAAGGATTGACGCTGCGTAGCGCACGATAGATGGGGAGCGGGTCGCCTGCGTATGCCGCTGTGAATCGTTGAGAGAGGACAACTTGGAAAATGTCGCCGTCAATGATGTATTCTTTCGCTTTTTCAACAGCTGAGCAGTAATCTTCTTTTGGTGTTTGCGGAAGGAAACGAAGCTCGGACGGATGGGTTTTGGCCTTGTCGGCGGGCTCGGATTTTTCAATTTCTGTGGCAATTTCGTCAAGACGGACGAGTGCCAAGGCATAGGCGTCGGCACCACTTTCGGCAAAAACATTTACGATGAGGGAAAGTTCGTTTTTAAGATGGTCAAATACAATCGTTTCGCCTGGCGCGGCAAGGTCGCAATCGGGTAGCCCGATTGTGTCGGGATTATTGTCAGGAAGGATTTCACAGTAGCGGATGAAATCGTATCCGAAGTACCCGAGGAGCCCGCAGTAGAATGGCTGTATGTATGGAAAAGGAGCAGATTCGCATGCTTTTGTCAGTTCTTTAAGCTGTGAGATCGGATCGCCGTCAAGGATGTCCGCAGGCATTTCTTGCCCGCGTTTTTTATAGGTTGTTTTCCCATTTTTGATGACAAATTCGATGATTGGATTTCGACCCATAATGGAATATCTCGCCCATCGCTCACCACCGACGACACTTTCAAGAAGAAAGGAGTGCGGGCTGCCGCCAAATTTCTGAAATATGGATATGGGTGTGTATAAGTCTGCGTTGATTTTCTGCACGATCGGAATGATGCGAGCTGTTTTGGTAAGTCGTACAAATTCGTCATATGACGGATATATCATATTGTTTCCTCCGTAAATGTGCGGACAAATGCGCCAAGATCTATTGCGATCTCGCGTTCGCTTTTTGCTTCGGCAATTCCGTTTTCGATTCTGCGAACCATTGCCGAACCGACTATTACTCCGTCACAGTACTTTTCAAGATCCTTTTTCTGAGAAGGGGTGGAAACCCCGAAGCCGATGCATTTGGGAATATCCGATTGTGCGTTTAGGGCATGAAAATAGGTCGTGAAGTCGGTCGCAAAGTCTTTTCTCTCTCCCGTAACGCCAAGCGAGGCAACGCAGTAGAGAAATCCTTTTGCTTTGGGAAGTATCATGGATATCCGCTCCATTGAGGCAGGGGTTACCATGGATATGAGGTGAATTTGATGGGCGTCGGCATATGGCTGTGCTTCGTCTCTTTCTTCATACGGAAGATCCGGGATGATGAGACCCGAAATACCGGCTTCCTCGCATGCCGTGAAAAATTTCTCAAGGCCATACACAAATATCGAATTGAAATAGAGGAGAAGAACCACAGGAATATTCGGGTTTTCGTTGGTAATACGTGCGGATAGACGAAATACATCAGCAAGCCTAGCCCCTGCGGCGAGTGCTCGCATATCGGCGCGCATAATAACCGGACCGTCTGCTGACGGATCAGAGTAGGGGACGCCGAATTCGATTATGTCGGCGCCGTTTCTGATCATTTCCGTTGCAATCTGGTATGTAGCCGAGATTGATGGGTCGCCAGCCGTGATGAAAGGGATGAATGCCTTCTTCCCGTTTGCGCGTAATTGTGCGAAGGTTGAATCGATTTTGTTTATTTTCATTCTCAGTCTCCTTACTTGATTTCTCCACGGAATCGTCCGATTGCTTCAACATCTTTGTCGCCGCGTCCAGAAATGGTGACGACGACGATGTCATTCGGCGTAAATTCGCTTCTCATTTTGCGAAGGAGTGCGACCGCATGGGCACTCTCTATTGCCGGGATGATTCCCTCCATTCGGCTTAAGTATTCAAAGGCATCAATTGCCTCAAGATCAGTGATCGGCCTATATTCTGCTCGCCCCGTCTGGAATAGATGTGCGTGTTCGGGTCCGATTCCTGGATAATCAAGGCCGGCAGATATGGAATATACGGGCGCGATCTGACCTTCATCATCTTGAAGGAAGAAGGATTTCATACCATGAAATACACCGACAGTTCCGCCGGAAAGCGTTGCGGCATGACGCCCGCTCTCGAGGCCTTCTCCGCCAGCTTCGGCACCAATCAAACGTACGCTCTTGTCTGCAATGAACGGGAAGAAGGTTCCCATAGCATTGCTGCCTCCTCCGACACAAGCAAATAGGGCGGTTGGCAGACAGCCTTCACGGGCAAGCATTTCCTCGCGAATCTCATCGCCAATTACTCGCTGAAAATCACGGACGATTTCGGGGTATGGATGAGGACCCATAACAGAACCTATCACATAGAACGTGTCATCCACGCGCCTTGACCACTCGCGCATGGCTTCGCTTGTGGCATCTTTTAAGGTAGCGGTCCCATCCGTGACTGTGTGTACGGTAGCACCAAGCAGACGCATCCGATATACATTCAGGGATTGCCTTTTCGTATCTTCTTCACCCATAAATACATCACAATCCATTTTGAAAAGAGCCGCAGCCGTGGCGGTTGCCACACCGTGTTGGCCTGCTCCGGTTTCTGCAATGACACGGGTCTTTCCCATTCGCTTAGCAAGTAAGACCTGTCCGAGAACGTTGTTAATCTTATGCGACCCTGTGTGATTCAGATCTTCCCGCTTCAGATAGACAGTTGTTCCAAGATCACGCGAGATGCCTTCAGCTTTGTATAGCAGGGATGGACGTCCGGCATATTCGAAAAGCAGCTTCCTATATTCCTCCATAAACGACGGGTCAGACTTAGCCTTTGTATAGGCTTTCTCCAGTTCTGT
>JBPOHB010000095.1:0-4459 GCA_052036055.1 Bacillota bacterium
GGTGACTCGCGGCAAACAGGTCTCGGGCTGGGTTGATTTTGATACGGAGCTTGAAGCGGCAAGCGATGTTTGGTCAAGACCGACAGGCGATTCGGATACAAAAGTGACGGATCCGATGACGATGTCCTTCTCTTCTGGAACGACTGGATATCCGAAGATGGTGCTTCACGATCATTCCTATCCGCTTGGACATTTGATGACGGGCGTTTTCTGGCATCGCGTTGAGGATGGGGGATTGCACTTCACAATTTCTGATACTGGCTGGCTGAAATCTCTCTGGGGTAAAATGTATGGGCAATGGCTTGGAGAGTCGGCCGTCTTCACGTATGATTTTGAGAAATTCCATGCTGCGGATATACTGGAGAAAATCGCCACATACAAAGTGAATACGTTCTGTGCGCCTCCGACCATGTATCGATTTATGATTCGTGAGGACTTCTCGAGATATGACTTCTCGGCACTTAAGCATTGCTGCACGGCAGGCGAAGCACTCAATCCAGAAGTATATAGCCGGTGGCTAGAATACACAGGGCACAAGATTTTCGAAGGATTTGGTCAGACGGAGACAACGCTAGTATGTTCGACGATCTACCCGTTTATGCAACCTCGTCTGGGTTCCATGGGCATATCAACACCTGGTTACCATGTCCTGATTGCCGATGAGTCTGGGTCTGAAGTGACTTCCGGTGTAACCGGAGAAATCTGCATTCGTACAGATGATGGTGTGGGTGGGAAACCTCTTGGCGTCTACAAGGAATATTATTATGACCCCGAAGCAACCGCGAAGGCTTGGCATGATGGTCTTTATCACACCGGAGATACGGCATATCAGGACGAGATGGGATTCTTGTGGTATGTTGGGCGTGTTGATGATGTAATTAAGAGTTCTGGATACCGGATCGGACCTTTTGAAGTAGAGAGTGCATTAATGGAACATAAGGCCGTTATGGAATGTGCGGTTACTGGCGTTCCTGATCCGGAACGAGGGTTTGCGGTCAAAGCGACTGTTGTTCTGGCAAAAGGCTATATCGGATCACCGGAACTTACGAAAGAATTGCAAAATTACGTAAAACATGTAACAGCACCGTATAAATATCCGCGTATTATCGAATATGTCGATGAATTGCCTAAGACGATCAGTGGCAAAATCAGACGTGTTGAAATCCGTGAAAGAGACAGCAAAAAAGATTCTTAAGTTATAGCGCGAGGCAACCCAAGAAGGAGAATAGAAGATGGCACGAGTAGACGATATCAGTAAAGCTTTTGAACCAGGTGAGGCAGAACGGCGAATCTATGCGAATTGGATGAATCACGGATATTTTCACGCTGTCGTTGACCCTGACAAGAAACCTTACTGCATCGTCATGCCGCCGCCTAACATCACAGGTCAACTTCATATGGGGCATGCTCTGGATAACTCGCTACAGGACATTCTGACGCGGTTTAAACGCATGCAGGGCTATTCGGCGCTTTGGCTGCCGGGGACGGATCACGCGGCGATTGCGACAGAAGCCAAAATTGTTGAAGATATGAAAAGAGACGGTGTGACCAAGGATGATCTTGGGCGCGATGGCTTCATGGAGCGAGCGTGGTTATGGCGCGATAAGTACGGCAGCCGCATTGTAGAACAGCTCAAGAGACTTGGTTCTTCTTGCGATTGGGATCGAGAACGATTTACGATGGACGAAGGTCTCTCCAATGCGGTGACAGAAGTGTTTATTCGCTATTACAACGAAGGTCTGATCTATCGTGGTGAAAGAATCATCAACTGGTGTCCGCATTGTTTGACATCTATTTCTGACGCCGAAGTCGAGTATGAAGAACAAGACGGCTCCTTCTGGCATATTAAGTACCCGCTTTCTGACGGCTCTGGTGACCTAATCCTTGCTACGACGCGACCAGAGACGCTACTGGGAGATACGGCGATTGCCGTGCATCCTGATGATGAAAGATATTGCAAGCTCATTGGTAAAACCGTTATTCTTCCTATTGTCGGGAAAGAAATTCCCATTATTGCTGATACATATGTCGAAAAGGAGTTCGGAACAGGGGTCGTCAAAATTACACCCGCGCACGACCCGAATGACTTCGAAGTTGGTCTTCGGCATAATCTTCCCGTGATTAATGTGATGACAGAAGATGCCCACATGAATGAGAATGCCGGCATTTACCAAGGACTAGACCGTTATGAGGCGAGAAAACAAATTGTCGCCGAGCTGGATAGATTAGGGTTTCTGCTGAAAACGGAGCCGCATCGCCATAACGTTGGAACTTGCTATCGCTGCAAAACAACGGTTGAACCGCGCGTATCCTTCCAATGGTTTGTTAAGATGAAGCCACTTGCTGAGCCAGCAATCGCTGCGGTACGTACGGGGGAAACGCAATTCATTCCAGAGAGATTCGATAAGACCTATTTCAATTGGATGGATAACATTCGGGACTGGTGCATTTCGAGGCAACTTTGGTGGGGGCACAGGATTCCAGCATATTACTGCGAGGACTGCGGAGAAATTATCGTCTCAAAAGAGAGACCTTCGATCTGTCCGAAATGCCAGAGCACGAAGCTTCACCAAGACGAGGATACGCTAGATACTTGGTTTTCCTCCGCACTATGGCCATTTTCTACCCTTGGCTGGCCCGAAAAGACAGACGAGCTTGCGTATTGGTACCCGACAAGTGTACTCGTAACGGCATATGACATTATCTTCTTCTGGGTGGCACGCATGATTTTTTCCGGAATCTCTTGTATGCAAACACCCCCTTTTCAGTACGTTTTGATCCACGGAATTATTCGCGATAATCAAGGCCGCAAAATGAGCAAGTCTCTGGGCAATGGCGTTGATCCACTGGAGTTAATCGACAAATATGGAGCTGACTCGCTTCGCTATGCTCTTGTCACGGGAAATGCTCCTGGAAACGACCAGCGTTTTCAGGAAGAAAAGATTGAATCCGGTCGAAATTTCTCTAACAAAATATGGAATGCAATGCGCTTTGTACTAATGAACTGCGAAGAGGATATCCAGTATGATCAATTGGACCGCACGCGGTTCACAACGGAGGACAAGTGGATCTTGTCACGACTGAACTCCGTCACTGCAGAAGTGACGATCAATCTGGATAAATTCGAGTTTGGCGTTGCTCTTGCCAAAATATACAGCTTCATTTGGGAAGAGTATTGTGATTGGTATATTGAGATTGCCAAAGCTCGACTTTTCGACAAGGAATCACAGACGCGACTTGCGGCCATTTATGTTTTGAATTATGTTTTGGCACAAGCCATGAAGCTATTACATCCGTTCATGCCATTCATTACGGAAGAGGTCTATGGAAATCTTGTGCTTGAAGCGGAGGAAGAATCGATTATGATTTCCGCTTGGCCTGTGCCGAAGGCATCATATCAATTCCCGGCTGAGGAACGCCAGATGACGCTACTCATGGATGCCATTCGCGCGATTCGTAATGTTCGCGTCAGTATGGGTGTGGCCCCCTCGCGCAAGGCAAGTATTATTCTTGTGACTTCTGATAATCAGGTGAAAGAGATGTTTGTTTCGGGCAAGGCGTTTCTTGAGCGCTTGGCGAGTGTGAATGATCTTGAAGTGAGATCGGACAAGCATAATATTCCGGCAACAGCCGTCGCAGCTGTTTTTGCGGCAGGTGAAATATACATCCCTCTCGAAGACTTAATTGATATCGCGAAAGAACGAGAGCGTCTCGAAAAGGAGAAGGATAGTCTTGCCAAAGAGCTAGAACGCGTAGAAGGAAAATTGGCAAACAGCGAGTTTGTTGGGCGCGCGCCTGAAAAGGTGATTGCCGCCGAGCGCGAGAAGCAGGTTCGTTATCAAGAAATGCACGCGAATATTGTTGCGCGAATTAAGCTGCTTTCCTGAAATTGAGATTGATTTGTCGTATAATGATGCAGGAAGAAGAAAAATGGGAAGTAGACTTTCTATTCCAGAGCTACTTTGCGTATAGGAGGCATATATTATGAGCGAAGAAGTATCTTCACTAGATACGAATAGTCAAGAGGCGTCTTTGGTATCCGCGACACCTCTTGAAATGGTTGCTGCACCTACGGAAGAGTCACTTCCGCATGATACGGTTCACTGTTTCCCTCACCGTGCATCTGTTATCCTTCGTAGAAGACTTATTTCCATACTGCTGAGTATTGGTTCGGCGGCTGGTATCGTATTCTCTGTTTCGCAGGACCCAATTACTTACCTGTTTATGGGAGCCTGCGGCATCTGCCTGATTGTCTGCATTTTGGTCTTTTCGCAGAGTTTCCTGATCTCACAGTACCGTGTAGCGATTGATTATGGGAAGAAGGAAGTTGTGCTGCGATATCAGTTTCAGAAGATTCGGATTGCTTTCGAGAATTTCGATACGAAGGTAGGTGCTCCTGATCGGATCGAACAGATCATGGAGGCATCACCTCTTCACAATGGGAAAGCACCCATCCGTT
>JBPOHB010000143.1:0-5364 GCA_052036055.1 Bacillota bacterium
GTTCATCTGCTACGGCTTCTCCGCCATGATGCGATTTGACTGTAAGGTTAAGGATGTTCTCCAAAACGAGCGCTGACAATCCTGTCGTATACGAATTTATCAAAAAAAACACAGGTGTATCCGATAAAAGATTTGCGCATTTTTCCACCAACGGGAAAAGTGCATCTTCCAATTTCCATAGTTCTCCGGATGGTCCTCTTCCGTAGGCAGGCGGATCCATAATGATACCATCATATTTTCTACCTCTACGGATTTCTCGCTCAACAAAACGATTGCAATCCTCTGCCATGAAGCGGATATAATGCTCCGAGAGTCCAGACGCCTTCACATTTTCTTTCGCACGAGAAATCATTCCCTTCGAAGCATCCACATGAACGACTTCTCCGGCTCCTGCCATCGAACAAGCAAGAGTTGCACCGCCAGTATATGCGAATAAATTAAGGATTCGTGGCGCTCTGCCCATCTTCACTTCCTCAGCAATACGTTTGCCGCAGAAATCCCAATTTGCGGCTTGCTCTGGAAAGAGACCCGTATGCTTAAATCCAGTTGGTTCAATGATAAATGTCAGCTTTCCGCCTACAGCTGGATATGAGATCTTCCATGTTGCCGGATATGATTTTTCCTTACTCCAATAGCCTCCACCTGTATCACTCCTATGATACAATCCGTGTGGTCTGATCCATTGTCCGGCAAGATCATTTTCAGGTGTCACCTTAGGCCAGATTGCCTGCGGATCAGGGCGCTGCAAATATACATCTCCCCATCTTTCCAGTTTCTCGCCCTCGCCAGCATACATAAGCTCAAAATCAGACCACCGATCAGCTAAATACATGATATACCTCTGTTTCCTTGTATGAATAGAACAAATCACATTATGACATAAAAGAAGGAAGCAAGGCAACCATCCGTTTTTCGCTTTTCCCCATAAGAAAAGGGACACTTCCGTGCCCCCTTACTCTGCGCTATTTCGTAAGTTTCAATCAGCCAACATTTACGGACTGATCAACGATATTCGTTCCATCTTCAAGTGTCATAACAACGCGATACGTCCCAGCTGCAAGTTCCGAATAATCATCGTTTGAATAATAGGCATCAATATAACCACCGTACAATGTGTCATCGTAGGTATAGCTACTCTCTGTCTCATTCGGTGCATAGAACGAAACCGTGACCGGAATCGAACCCCACTCAGAAGAGTTCATCTCAAGATAGTAATTAATTGATGTTGTTCCCGCCTGATACTCCGTCACAAATCCTGAATCGTACCAACCGGAATTATCCGGGTTAATATCTGCTATCACAGAAGCTGGATCAGCTGTTTCGTCATCGGAGAAGTAAGATGATAATGATGAATACATCTCATCATATTGTGTCTGGTCAATGGATCCTTCTGATAACAGCAAATCAAGCGCCGCTGAACACGATCCAAGGTAATCAGATGCATAGTCAAGAGGATAATACGAGGACAGGTCTGACGACACAAAAAGAAGCTCATCTGGAACCTCCGTAATGATCCAGTTGCCATCCGAATCCGCTTCAAGGACAAAATCGCCAGTGATGTCTGTCGTCTCTACAGAAGTATCTTGAAGCAATTCTGCTACTATGTCACAGGACTGCAGATACATTTCTGACTCGTCATTTGACGTATCCAAGCCGAGATAAGAATTCAGCAGATAATCTTTGATAATGGGCGCAACAACGGATGTATCCGACATTGCATCATAGGTAGCCGAATACAATTCTGGAATCGTGATAGTTACCGGGATAGTAACCGTATCATCGTCGACTTCTGCATCATCTTGCGATACGGTCATATTTTCGTACAGCGCACAAGTTATGGCCAATTCACCTTCATCATATGGGAAGAAATCATCGGAATAATAATCGGTAATTGACTCAATTGCATCCGCATCCCCATCAGAAAGGGCAGCAATAAACTGATTGACTGTATCAATGGCGCCCTGTGTATCACCAGCCAAAGAAAGATCTTCATATGGCTCGCCGAAAATCTCATATATTGCGGAACTGTCACTGATAATCCACTCTTCTTCGTCTTCATCATACGTAAGTTCTAAGGTAATCTCATAATCTTTCGTATCCGCATCCTTGTCAGTAATTGCATCAGAAAGGGTGTCCGCATCCAGATCATCCTCATCAATATCTTCAATGACAGACTTGGCATCAACGGCTGTGATAACGACATCACAAGTGCCATCACCATCATCTTCATCTCCATCGGCCGTTGTAAACTCATAGGAAGAATCCTTCATCGTTGATGAAATGATATCACTCAGATCACTCGAGACATCAAGCTCGTCAAACGGGCTGTCCGAAGCGTATTCCGACGTGAAGTCATTGTCCGCAAAGGTTCCGTCAGTGAGCTCGTCAAGATAATCCTCAACAACTTTCTTAATGTCTTTGCCTTCCGATGATAACTCTTTGTCTTTTTTCGAGAAAAGGCTACAGGAAGATAGTAACAGACTTCCCGCAACAACGATTCCAACAAGTGCTAGACTTCTATTTTTTCGTACATAATTCATTTTTTACCCTCCCCAAGATTCAAATAACACAACTAAATAATACACAACAAAAATTGAAAAATCCAGTATTTTTGAATAAATTTGCGCTACTGAGCTACTTTTCTATGCGTATCACTCGTACTCCACCAAATGATTGCAAGAACAAAACCGATCATTCGAACGAAAGCGATCATCCCCATCGTGATAAGCATAGCATTCTGGTTTTCTCCCAAACGGTTATAAACGACCACGCCCAGATAGGGCATGAGTATGTTTGTAAATAATAAAATGGTGTTATATATGGCAATTGACAACGATTTCTTACCATCCGGGATTACATCGAGCAAGCATAGGAGCAGAGAAAGTTGAAAAGCACTGTACGCTGAACTGCCAATACACTGAAAAACATAGTAGAAAACATGCTGCATTTCGCCTGTTAGCAGCAACGATATAAACATGCCCGTGCAACAGAAGGCAAAGCCCCCTGCCCCAATCGCGAAAATGAAGCGGATTCCTTTGGTATGTGAAAGGCGACTCCAATAGCCGAGTGTGAGAAACTGCGCAATCGCCGAAATCACCGCGATAAAGCTCATTTGCGTCTCGTTTAAGTGCAAATACCTAAATTGAGCCTGAAAATACAAGGACCAGTCAAGTTCCCAGCCGCAATAAACGACGAGTGCAACAAGTAAGAATGCGCGGAAAGGTTTAGACGCGAATAATACCTTTATCGACCTTCCGATATCGGAAAAACGAACCATTTCCGCATCTTCACATATTGTCTGTTTGTCCGTCTTGTAGAGAACCAGGCACTGACATAATGCGAGTGGGAATGCAAGAAAGTAGTATATTTGATGGACAAGAATCTTGCCCTGACCTGATGCGGCTGTGAGTATCATTCCCGTAATCAGTGGGAAAACGATCCCTACGGCTGTATTCATCTTCGTTCGATAGCTGTATATCATTGTACGATCGCTGGGCAAAGATACATCCGAAAAAAAAGCTTGCCAAGATGAATTGTAAAGCGTCATGGGTATATTTGCGATCACAAGCAAAACAATCAATACCGAAATTCTATCCGTTGTGAGAAAAGCTGTCATCCCAACAAAAACGTATATGATGGACAAAGCAAAGGCTGAAAGCATGACAACGGTTTTCTTTTTTCGGAGATGGTCAGTCATAATGCCGAAAGGTATAAGTGTAAGAAACCCAACAATAGGTGGAAGAGATGCAATGAGACCGAGATCGGAAGATGTCGCACCCAATCTGGTTGCATACAAATTGTTGTTATTATGTGCGAGCGTGATAATGAGCGTGTAAAGAACGCCTTCCAGCGCAAGAAACCTCGCAAGCGTATGATTCGACATATTTGCCAGAATCCCTCGAGACGTCATCTTTTTCGCAGTGGATATGATTTTTCTCACTGTACTCATACGCTCGCCTTTGGCCCTTTCCTGTAAAATCAATGACGGTTCATCCGTAACACGTCACTGCATTTGAATTCTTATTATCTCAATTTGCAGTTAGTTGACAAGCAAATTTGCAAAAGTCGACAAAATATTCATGTCAAAGAGCATATTCGTTGTATTCATCTGAATTTATAATCATTTCAATTCGAATTCATTTCCAATTGTTTGGTGATAGGATACAATAACAAAAGACAACTTCAACAGCTTTCGGAGGACAAAGAATTGCTGACCCTATTACTTACCGACGGAGAATTTACGGGATTGATTCGATCCTTACGTGCCATACAAACCGAAAATATCCGCATCATCGGACTTACCATGAATCCGTATCTTCCTCACAGTGCCCTGCTTGACGCTTCGTACCTAACCGAATCCGTCTTCGCCCAAACGTATATAGACAATCTCATCTCAATCTTACAAAAAGAAAAGGTTGATATCATTTTGCCAATCGTGTCAGAAGGGCTTGAGTCACTTATGTCCGCCGAAACAGAAATCAAGGAAAAAACGGGAGCTGTCATTTTGTCTTCTTGTCTTGATGCGCTGAGGATAGCAAATGACAAGATTTCGCTCTATGATTCGATCCAATCCAGCAGAATAGATGATTTGTCAGAAATTGTTCCCAAATATCAAGCGGTATATACGAAACAGGTACTCTTGGAAACAGTCGATCAATTTGTCAGCAAATACAAGAAAATATGCATAAAGAAAGCGCGCGGTGAAAATGCTGAGGGGTTTTGGATCATTGATAATGAGTCGGATCATTCAGATATGCTTTTCCATGGCAATCCCAGAAGACATCTATCGCTTAATTCTCTTCATGATATGATGCAAGATCTTAACCCAGGTGACCTCATTCCTCCGTATATAGTAAGTGAATACCTCCCTGGTGAGGAATGGGATTGCGATATTTTGTGCATGGATGGCAAAATCATTAGCATAACAACACGGATCAATTTTGTTATGCATGATGGGCTTACCTCTGTTTTGGAAACAAGAGATCAGCCGCAGCTCAAAGTGTATTGCGAAAAAATCGTAGCGCTACTACATCTCTCCTACATCGTTTGCATTAGTTTTCGGGCAGATGTGGATGGTCATTTCCGATTACTGGAGATTAATCCGCGCATTATGGGGAATATATATGTATCGACTCTTGCAGGAAATAATTATGTCGAGATGGCAATCCGGTTGCTGCAAAAAAAACCGATTCATCCAGTCCCAGCAATAAATGGGATCTGCACGGCGATGTACTACGATCAGATTGAGATCAAGCCGCTAGATAAATAACCTGAAGTGGAGAAACACATGAATACAGTAACCTTTGCCCCCATTCGTTCATCAGACAGCAAGAAATATGCTATTTACTACCAGCAATCCCAACC
>JBPOHB010000250.1:0-7449 GCA_052036055.1 Bacillota bacterium
AATTGCCGCCCCATGATCCACAGCCTAGTGTGAGTGAAGGTGTAAGCTTAAAATTGTATAGATCACCGATGCCGCCGTGTGAAGAGGGGGTATTCACAAGAATGCGGCACGTCTTCATTCGCGCAGCAAACTTCTCAAGCTTCTCTTTTTCTGTCATCTCATTTATATATATCGACGATGTATGCCCGTATCCGCCGTCTGCCACAAGTCGCTCTGCCTTGCGTAGCGCCTCATCAAAATCATTTGCGTGGTACATTGCAAGAACCGGAGACAATTTCTCGTGCGCAAATTCTTCTGTTAATTCCACACAATCGACCTCGCCAATCAGAATTTTCGTCTTCTCAGGTACGTCAATACCGGCTAATTTAGCAATTGTAAAAGCAGACTGCCCCACAATTTTCGCGTTTAGCGCTCCGTTAATGAGAATGGTGCTCCGAACCTTGGCAATCTCCTCTGGCAGCAAAAAGTAGCAACCGCGATAGGCGAATTCTTTGACGACGGCATCGTAAATCGTATCATTTACTATGACCGATTGCTCAGACGCACAAATCATTCCGTTATCAAAAGTCTTCGACTGAATAATCGAACTCACGGCAAGCAGAATGTCAGCACTTTCATCGATGATTGCCGGCGTGTTTCCAGGACCCACCCCAATCGCTGGTTTCCCACTTGAATAAGCCGCCTTAACCATGCCCGGACCGCCTGTAGCCAAGATGATGTCTGCTTCCTTCATAATATAATTGGTCATTTCGAGAGAGGGAATGTCAATCCAATCAATAATCCCTTCCGGTGCACCCGCTTTGACTGCCGCTTCAAGGACAATCGCCGCAGCCGCAGCAGTCGATTCTTTTGCTCTTGGATGAGGGCTGATAATAATGCCGTTTCTGGTCTTAAGTGCCAGCAGCGTCTTGAAAATTGCTGTTGAAGTCGGATTCGTCGTCGGAATAACCGCAGCGATGACGCCAATCGGTTCAGCAATCCTTTTCATACCAAATGAGGCGTCTTCCTCGATGACCCCGCATGTTTTTGTGTCTTTATATGCATGGTAAATATATTCAGATGCATAGTGATTCTTAATCACTTTATCTTCTACGATACCCATTCCCGTTTCTTCCACTGCCATTTTTGCTAGCGGTATTCGCTCTTTATTGGCGGCCGATGCCGCGGCAAGGAAAATCCTGTCAACCTTCTCTTGAGAGAAAGTCGAGTATGCCTTCTGTGCTACGCGAATCCTATCAAGAGCCGCCTCAAGTTTCTCTACACAATCAATTTTCTCGTTTTCGTTTTTTCTCATACGTCTGTCTCTCCTATCCTTTATTGTCTCATTCTCTCTGAAAGATGCTTTGAAAGCAGGGCCAGTGATGCCGCCATATTCTCGTTTTTGACCAGAATATGATCGGGAACAAGAAGATGCGTCGGCGCGAAATTCCAGATAGCCAGAACCCCGCTTTGAACCAACAAATCACATACACCTTGTGCCTGTTGCGCAGGCACGGTAATGATTCCAATTCGTATTTTGAGCCGCATACACAAATCCTGTAGTTCATTCATCGGCAGAACGGGCTTATCCCCAATCGGCGAGAAAAGGATCTCCTCATTCGCATCAAAGGCAGTGACAATGTTGAGTCCGTAATCCGTAAATCCACCATATGACATAAGGGCTCTTCCCAGTTGCCCGGCCCCGACAAGAACGGCGTCATGAACATCCCGATAGCCAAGGAAAATTTCCAGATCTGCAATGAGATCCGCTGATATGTAACCGATCTTGGGTTTTCCACCAGAACTGACTGCTGCCAAATCCTTGCGCACCTGAATTTCCCCCAAGCCAAGTGCATCCGCAATTGCTTTTGCCGATACATTTCGCACGCCCTTAAGGGATATGGATTTCAGAATATTCAAATAATCCGGGAGTCGCTCAAGTGTCTGACGTGATACTGTCTGTAGCATTTGTGTCTCCTTTCATGATCCATGGCATCATTTTACCTGGAAAAACATACATGAAAGAAGACACGAATTTGGCATAACGATATTCTTTTATCGATATAATGGTATCGAATTGATTTTCATTTGGAAAAAACTTCCCTCACCTTGTCTGTGAGCATTGCAAGAAAGAGCTCTTCTTCTTTTGTTCTCGATTCGCCTTTTCGGAAAACGAGCAGATCACACGTAAGGCCACCGACTCTCTCGCAAGGTTTTGTCACAAGCTGTAACGAAGAAAGCGTATCTGAAGATATCGGCGAAGTCCACGCATACGATGTGGGTACTTTACGGAGAATTTCCAACATACTTGCCCGCTCATACACGGCAATTTTCTTATTGCGATCTTCCGCTTTGGCAATTCTTCTTGCTTCAGTAAGCGGAAGCGCCGGAATAAACGAATCAATATATGTCACTTCAGCGTATTTTTGCAGGGATGAATCCTGCAAACTGGGCGTCTGCGCAAGTGGGTGCTTCTCTGACATGATCACATGCTCCTGAAACGATGCAATAACCTCGCAATCCAGTTCACGCTCTTCCAAAGCCCGCATAATATACTTCTCGTGTTGCTCTTGGTATCTAATTATGGCGATATTGCTGCTGTTATCCGCAAGATTTTTGAGCGCATATATCGTACTCGTCTCGTGATAATTCAGATCCATCTGCGTATCTTCATCAAGTTGTGCGGCGAAAGCGGCAAAAGTCCCTGCAATATAGGCGGCACGGGGGACGGAAATGCTAAATCGATGTGATCGATTCTGAGAAGGCTTGTATAGAGCCTCAATCTCTTCTACCTGAACCAGTATATTACGCGCATACCGGAGGAATTCTGCGCCCTTCTTGGTTGGTACGACGCCTTTGGACGTCCTTGCAAAAATCGCGATCCCAACTGAATCCTCTAGTTCGCGTATCGCCTTGCTTAAGTGCGGTTGACCCATAAATAGATTTTCTGCCGCCTTGGAAATCGAGCCTGTCTTCTCGACCTCTACTGCATACTTAATGTGCGTAATATTGTTCATATTCCATCCTCAAATCTATGGGGTTGGTACCTGACATGTATGCCGATACGGTTAGCTCACACACGTTCATTATACAGCTACACGAATCGATTATCTTGGAAATTTCTTCAACATAGCAAGATAGCTTTCATCAAAACCTAAATCCTCTGCCGCTTTGATAATTTTATCCATGTACCCAGCTCTTGATTTGCCGTCGAAAGCGCCTCGCAAGGACAAATACGTCAAGGCAGACACCGTGCCGCCTTTTATAGGAATATTTATATGTTTCTTTTCATAGCATTCACTGCGAACACCTTCATATCGGTCAAGCGTTTCCTCATCATTTTCCGTTATGAGCCACACAACGCCCTGAACAAAGCTGTCGCAATTCTTATGCATGGTCGCCGCACCTTTGCTGTCGAGATTGAATTGATATCCGTAAAGTTTGGTAGTCTGAAAGAAACGCGCCTCGGGACATCTGCGGAGGAATTGATCTATATCCATATTGGAACCATATGCAAAATAGTAGGTACCGTACCTTTCTGCTGCGATTTTTACTGCTTCGGATGCAATGGCTCCCAACGCTTCATATCCATCTCCGTTTTCCCCAATGTAAGCATTTGCACTAGCCGCAAAACGATCATAGAACGCATACTTATTATTCGAATTCAACTGCCCTGCAAAAAGGTCCTTCAATTCAAATAGCAATGAACTTATTTCGCTTGCATAATTGCTCACAACAACGGTTAAATCCTGTGTATCCGTCGGCTGAACGTTACTGATGACAATACCCGCGCCTGCGAAAAGACCCGTCTTCTTCCCTTTCCATGTTTTTGATTCAATAGCCGATGCGAGTTCAATAATCTTGTTCGTATTCATACAAAATACCTCCTTCAATTTGCCGAGCATCTCTGTGGTGTTCATATCATTTTACATTCACAAGTGCTAACGCTCCACAAAGCTGAGGTTGGTATTAATTGCCAGCTCGCTTGATCTGTACGATCCGATCCCAAACCAAGAGTTCTTCTGAGCCATCCTTTTTAACCAAAATGACCGTGGAATCATCATGAGGATTAAACGCCAGAACACCATACATGCGTTCGTTTTTGTCAGAATAATCAATTTCGCACGTAGATCCCGACTTCAGCCAATAGACTCTATGCCGTTTTTTTTGTTTGTTAATCTCATCCGCTGCGTTTCTTCCATCTGCCCAAATCTCCTTGCGATAGCCTCCTTCGGAATATCCGAACTGAATCCCCGCCTCTTTCGCGCGTTTATCGATAATTTCTTTGCCATATTCTGTCAGCTGCCTGTACACATCATCAGCTATATCATTTGCCGTATCAGAGAATACCGACTTACTTGTAAAGCTTTTCAAGGCAACCGTCAAGGTATATATCTCCGATAGATTGAGAGCAAGAAAAACAGGATGAACCGTAGAATCGTATTCGTTGGTTCCGCGACTCGGGGCAATTTTCACGCGGCTTCCCAGTATGAAACACCCATCCTGTAGTTCAGTCAAATGATTATTTATCGCATTTGAAGACATATTGAAATGATCTGCAATCTTCTCCCTCGTTCCACGGGGCTTCTGAAGATATTTCAGAAGCTTGATTTTTATTTCATCACCACGGTAAATCTTATCGACTTGGCAGAATAGATCTCCCTCGTAAGACAAGCCATACTGCTGTAGATGAGCCATGAAATGATTGATTGAAGTGACTATATTTTCTCTATCATCAAAAAATTGATGAACAAACGAACGTATCACCTTATTTGTCTCACCCCTATGAGATTGCACCCAGGCAATATTCTTCTTCCCCAGTGCATCCATTTTCAGAAGGCCCTTGAGATGACATCTCATTGTTTCGGAGACGAGGTCGGGGCAGGATTCCACCACAGAAATATAGTCCTCAAGATACTCGTTCAATGTTTCCATAAATGTTACCGCCTTCTCAACAGTTGAAATAATCAACTCTTTCTGTCCTTCGTAATTTACTTGCCGCACACCCAATCTCTGGAGATTTTCGAGATGCAAAAGCCCTGAAGCATTGCGCTTCAGGGCTTCTTCGTTGGTGGGAACTACAGGACTCGGACCTGCGACCCCATGCGTGTGAAGCATGTGCTCTCCCAGCTGAGCTAAGCTCCCCTATTTCCGTTTTCTCTGTTTCCGCCCGGAAATTTCCGCGCAAAATAAATATAACATATAACGAGTACAAGTCAAGAAAAACCTTGTGCGCCATGCTCGCCTGCGAAACCGTATCAGACTTTTTTGCACAAAAAAGCCCTTGCGGAATCTATCCGTAAGGGCTTCTTGTTGGTGACCCGTAGGGGAATTGAACCCCTGGCTTCGCCGTGAAAGGGCAATGTCTTAACCTCTTGACCAACGGGCCGTGATGGTAGCGGCAGTGGGATTCGAACCTACGACCTGCCGGGTATGAACCGGACGCTCTGGCCAGCTGAGCTATGCCGCCATAACATCAGCATTTGCAAGATTTCTCGCAACGCTATTCGATTCTATCAGCAGATTTGTGATGTGTCAAGCAGAAATATAGTACCACTTTCCATTTTTCATGCTTGGCATTGAATTATCCGCTATATCAATCTGTGCCTCAGTTGCCTTCGCGTTGTATCCAACACACCAGCTCCCATCCTCATTCTGAATCAGTTCCACAAGATAATACGTCTGTTCTTTTGCGTCATCCAGCACATACATGATAAATATCGGATTTTCACTGTCTATGGCATCCACTGTCGGGAAGACATCTGTATTTGCATATGTACTGGGAAGAATACGTCCGCTAATCTGAAATCGAATAACTGTCGACGTACCGCCAGAGGGAATAAGCTCGTTTTCAAGCGAGTCAACAGAAGACGTATCCAGACGCATGTCCGCCGTGTCTGACTTATATTGCTCAAAGTCAATCTGCTGCGTAATATACTCGCACTGCTCCGTAATATATCTTTCTGCGAAAATCTCATAGCGTGTATTAAGAGTAACCTGATATGCCCGAAAAAGAAAAACGGATACGAGCGCAACAAGCGCCACAACGAAACCCATATATCCCCAGACGAGTCGCCGTTTCCCGCTCAGGCCCTTCGGAAACATCCTTTTCAGATTGAACCCCACGACAGGAAGAACAAACATAAGCCATATGGCAATATAGATCATTTTCGCAGTCTGCATATTTCCTCCGTAATAACCGTTATGCTATCAGAGCACCTTGCTCAGGAACTCCTTTGTTCTGACCTTCATGGGATTACCGAAAATCTGTTCTGGTGTGCCTTCTTCGTATATGATGCCCTCATCCATGTAGAAAATACGGTCAGCCACTTCTCGTGCGAATCCCATCTCATGCGTTACGACTACCATGGTCATGCCACTTTTCGCGAGATTCTTCATAACGTCAAGTACTTCGCCTACCATCTCAGGATCGAGCGCAGATGTCGGCTCATCAAAAAGCATGACCTCCGGGTTCATCGCGAGTGCCCTTGCTATCGCTACGCGCTGCTTCTGCCCGCCTGACAGTCGGTTTGGATACTGATCTGCCTTTTCTTGCAGACCTACGCGCTCAAGAAGGTCGCAAGCCGTCTTCCTTGCGTCTGCCGCCTGCTGTCCGAGGGCTTTTGTTGGCGCCAACATAACGTTTTGGATAACGGATAGGTTCGGAAACAAATTGAACTGTTGAAAAACCATTCCCACTTTTCTACGAAGAAGGTTGATCTCTTTGCGGTGTTCGATAAGCGGTGTACCGTCAAGAATAATCTCACCGCTAGACGGCTCTTCTAGGAGATTGAGACACCGAAGAAAGGTGCTCTTTCCAGATCCGGACGGTCCGATCACGCAGACCACCTCACCTCTGTCAATATTTACAGAAACGCCCTTCAATACCTCAAGCGTACCAAATTGTTTGTGAAGATCTTTGACTTCAATCACTTCTATGAAGCCTCCTCTCCAATCCATTGATTGCCGACGACATACTTGTCGTCATCAGAAGGTAAATATATGCGACACAAAAAGGTGCAACGATACCGTTATATGTGATGCTAGAAATCTTGCGACCTCCCATATTTAAGTCAACAAGCGTAATATACCCGGCAACGGATGTCTCCTTAAGAAGAACAATAAACTCGTTGCCCAGTGCGGGAAGAACATTCTTAATTGCCTGCGGAACAATGACATATCGCATGGTTTTGAGATAGGAGAGACCCAGTGAGCGCCCCGCTTCCATCTGACCGCGATCGACAGCCATGATACCTG
This sequence comes from Bacillota bacterium, assembly GCA_052036055.1. GTDB lineage: Bacteria > Bacillota > Clostridia > Saccharofermentanales > Saccharofermentanaceae > Firm-13. The sequence continues at coordinate 7,237 of JBPOHB010000250.1, forward strand.
CCCGAATAATTTCGGCCACATAGGCACCACTGTTTATACCAAAGGAAATCGAAGCAATAACAATGACGGGAAGCCCCGATTTCGCCAAAATAATAAAATATATTATGGTTAGCTGTACGACCGCTGGCGTTCCACGAATAACGGTGATATATCCATTAGCAAAAGCAGCAAGCGGGCCTTTCCCACGAAGCTTACATACAGCAAAAAACAGTC
>JBPOHB010000206.1:0-5091 GCA_052036055.1 Bacillota bacterium
AATACGAAACGGATGTTGATGAATGGAAGAATCGTATGTGGGAAGAGCACGAAATGACATATGACAATGCGCAATCATATGCTATTGAAATCGAGAACCCACAGGCATTTCAAAAGCAGATTAGTGAACTTAAAAATGAAATGCGAGATATTGGTGCTGTTAATCTGGCTTCAATAGATGAATATGATCGCGTAAATGATCGCTTCACATTTATGACCAAGCAGAAAGATGATATTGAGGCTGCAAAGGATAATCTGGAGAAAGTTATTTCTGACATGGTTAAGGAGATGCGCCAGCAATTTCTCATTCATTTTGAGCAGATTAACGAGAATTTCAAGACTGTTTTCTCTGATCTTTTCAATGGTGGAACGGCAGATATTATACTTGAGGATTTAGAAGATGTACTCTCTTGTGGGATTGATATACGAGCGCAGCCTCCTGGGAAAAAACTGCAAAGTCTATCACTGTTATCAGGTGGAGAGCGTTGCCTGACCGCGATTGCATTATTATTTGCGATACTGCAATTGCGTCCGTCTCCATTTTGTGTGTTAGATGAAGTTGAAGCCGCCCTTGATGATGTTAACGTTAATCGTTTCACGGATTTTGTCAGGCGATATACTGCGAAATCGCAATTCATCTTAGTTACACATCGCAAGGGCACGATGGAGGCTTGTGATCGTATGTATGGGGTCACGATGCAAGAACGTGGAATTTCCAAGATTCTCTCGATGCGCCTTGGCGAATCATAACGCAAGCGATTCATTTGATCGCGTTAGGAGGACGAAAATGGGTATAGTTGATATTTTCAAAAAAGGCCTTGAAAAAACAAGAGGATTTGTTTCCGATGGAATAACAAAGATTTCCGCAAAGATGGGACGTTTTGATGAAAACATGCTTGATGACCTGGAGACTCTTCTGGTTCAGGCAGATGTAGGAATTGGGGCAACTCTGCAAATAATGGATAAGATACGTGATGACATTCGGTCTTCCGGGGATGACAGTTACGATGCTGTTATTCAGTCGATGAGAAGCGAAATCCTATTCATACTCGGAGAGAAGAAAGCACTTGCGATTCGTGAGAATAAACTGAATATTATTTTAATGGTTGGCGTTAATGGAACAGGGAAAACAACAACGGCTGGCAAGTTATGTCTCAAATTCAAAAATGAGAATAAGAAGGTGCTTCTTGCAGCTGCGGATACTTTCCGAGCAGCCGCTATTGAGCAACTTGCCGTGTGGGGCGATCGGACGGCAACGACTGTTATCTCTCATACGGAAGGATCGGATCCAGCCGCCGTATGTTATGATGCTGTGCACGCAGCGATCGCAAGACATGTGGATGTACTTATCATTGACACAGCTGGGCGGCTACATAATAAACAGAACCTGATGGACGAACTTTCCAAGATTAACCGCATCATTGAACGAGAAGCGCCTGAAGCATTTTGCCAGTCTTTACTCATTATTGATGCCACAACGGGGCAAAATGCAGTGATTCAGGCAGAGGTATTCTCAAAGGTCGTTACGCTTACTGGTGTTGGCATTACAAAACTTGATGGCAGTGCAAAAGGCGGCGTTGCAATCGCAGTTGCCCATGCAACACATAGTCCCATCTATCTAGCTGGACTTGGTGAAGGAGCGTCTGATCTGGTTGATTTTGATCCGGATATTTTTGTAAATTCATTACTGCCTTCCCCATAAGCAATTCTATTACAACTAAGGATTTGTATCATTTTATGATGGCCGACAAGGAAATACCCTTGACACCCATCTCCCTTTGCTGTATTCTTTCAAGAGAACATAGGTGAGGTATGTATATGGAAGTCGTTGATGCCTGTCTGTTACTCGATTTTTATGGCTCTCTTCTGACTTTGCATATGAGATCAATCCTCGAATTACATTATGCAGAAGATATGTCACTTGCAGAGATTGCACAGCAAGAGAATACTTCTCGACAAGCCGTTCATGATACGATTAGACGCGGAACGAATTCACTTATGGATTATGAGAACAAGCTTGGATTAGTAGCTCGCTTTATGGAACAGAAGCAGGTTGTCTCAGATGCGATTAGCGCCATTGACCAGAATCAGCTTCCCTGTGCACGCGAAATACTATCCAATTGGATAAACAATATATAGTGTCTTCATAGACAGAAATGGAAATGATATATGTTTGATAGTTTATCGAATAAATTGCAAAATATAACCGCACGTATGCGCGGTAAGGCTCGCGTTACCGAACAGGATATCAAGGACATGATGCGAGAGATTCGCTTGGCGCTTCTCGAAGCGGATGTGAACTATTCAGTTGTCAAATCCTTTATTTCCGATATGACAGAGAAATGCAAAGGGCAGGAAGTACTATCGAGCCTGACTCCAGGGCAGCAAGTTGTTAAGATTGTTCACGAATCACTAATTGAGATGCTCGGTTCTACTTCTGGGAAGATTGCCGTATCGCCCTCTGGGTTTACTGTGATTATGCTCTATGGCCTTCAGGGTGCCGGCAAGACGACGACAGCCGCAAAATTGGCACGTTTACTTAAAAAGAGTGGGAAACGTCCGCTTGTAGCGTCTGTCGATGTTCACAGACCCGCTGCTGCCAAACAGTTGGAAATCCTTGCGGAAAAGATTGATGTTCCTTCATTCATCATGCCAGAAGAGAAATCGGCTGTACATATCGCCCAGAAGGCTGTTGAGCGTGCGAAGTATCTTTTGTGTGACACACTTATTATTGATACGGCAGGTCGTACAAGCATTGATTCTGAGATGATGGACGAACTAATCGAGATTGGCAAAGTTGTGAAGCCAACAGAGAAACTACTTGTTGTAGATGCAATGATTGGCCAAGAAGCTGTATCAGTTGCATCCTCGTTTGAATCGGCCATTGGTCTTGATGGGTTCATCATGACCAAATTAGATGGTGATGCACGTGGCGGTGCGGCTCTCTCTATTCGTCAGATTACCGGAAAACCGATTAAACTGATTTGTGTAGGTGAGAAGACGGAAGACATTGAGGAGTATTTTCCGGATCGTATGGCAAGCCGTATACTTGGCATGGGCGATGTTCTGTCGCTCATCGAGAAGGCGCAAGACAATTTTGATGCTGATGCCGCAAAAGCAACGATGGATAAGATTCGTAAAAACTCATTTGATCTGGAAGATATGCTTGCGCAGTTCGAACAGATTCAGAAGATGGGCTCCATTCGTGATGTACTGGGTATGATTCCGGGCGTTGGCTCGAAGGTGAAAGAGCAAGATATCGATGAATCGGTCATTGATAAGAATATGGCGATCATTCGCTCAATGACGAAGAAAGAGCGCAAGTATCCACAGGTACTGAATGCCAGTCGCCGAAAAAGAATAGCAACTGGTGCAGGAACAACGGTTCAGCAAGTCAATCAGCTTATCAAGCAATATGAGCAGTCAACCCAGATGATGAAGAAGTTTTCGAAAATGGGTAAGGGTGCTGGTGGGTTCGGACGAAACGGTTTTCGTTGATCGGACAATTTATGAGTGTGAAGTACACGCGAATCATGCGTGCGCGGATAAAGAATTATGGCTAAATATTTGAGGAGGATACAAAAATGGCAGTTAAAATCAGATTGAAGAGAATGGGCGCAAAGAAGGCACCTTTTTATCGCGTAGTAGTTGCGGATTCTCGTTACCCAAGAGATGGACGTTTTATCGAGGAAATCGGAACGTACAATCCTTTGACGAACCCAGCAGAGATTAAGATTGATGCTGAGGCGGCTCAGAAGTGGATTAAGAATGGTGCACAGCCAACAGAGACCGTGCGTTCTCTTCTTAAGAAGACAGGCGCTATTTCCTAATTTTTTACGAAGGTGACAGTTCTTGTCACGACGATTGAGGGGAGGAAGGCGATACATTCTTATGTTTCGCCGATATACGATGAGCGATTTATTGGTAACTATTGCAAAAGCTCTTGTTACGGATCCAGATGCTGTTTCCGTTACGGAGACCGAGCGAGGAAACACAATTGTTCTTGAACTCAAGGTTGCACCGGATGATATGGGAAAAGTCATTGGAAAAGGCGGGAAGAGAGCGCAAGCGATCCGTACCGTTATGAAGGCGAAATACCTTCGTTCCGACAAACGTGTCATTGTGGATATTGTATAATGACGGACTATTACATTGTTGGTAAATTGGTCGGCGCACACGGTGTCCGCGGTGAGGTGAAAGTCTTTCCGATTACGGACCATGTGCGCCGTTTCAGTAAAATCAGAAAAGGGATTTTGCTGACAAGCGATGAGAAGAAACTCCGTGATGTCGTCATTTCATCGGCACGGATAACGGATTCTGTCGTTTTACTTACGCTTGATGGTATTACCGATCGAGATGAGGCGCAGAAACTTAATGGCTTATTTCTTGCTGTCCTTCGTGAAGATGCCGCCCCCATACCAAAGGGAAGATATTTTATCGCCGATATGTTAGGATCAGTAATTATAGATGATAAGCTGGGTACGCTTGGGTCTCTCTCTGACATTTTACAGACGGGTGCAAGTGATATCTTTGTTGTACCGCGCAAGGGGAAACCGGATCTTCTGATCCCCTATTTACATTCGGTTGTATATAATGTTGATATATCCGGTAAAGAGATTCATGTTCGTTTACCTGAGGGTCTCTATGAGATATATGAATCATAATGCGTGCAGACCAATAAGGTGATATTCATGAAATTTACTGTTATGACTTTGTTCCCTGAACAGGTCAGGGGTTGTATAGATACGAGTATAACGGGAAGAGCGCTCCAGAAGGGCGTTTTTTCCCTTGAAACGATTCAGATTCGAGACTTCTGTGGCAATGCATATGGCAAAGTTGACGATGCGATGTTTGGCGGAGGTACGGGAATGCTTATGCAGTGTGATCCCGTATATTTGGCTTGGAAATCAATCGTGAGCGCGAACGAGATGGTTACGACACATACCGTGTATTTATCACCTAAAGGAAGTGTCTTCACGCAGAAGAAAGCGATGGATCTTTCGCAGAAGGAACATGTCATTTTGCTCTGCGGACATTATGAAGGCATTGATCAGCGTGTCATAGATGAAATTGTTGATGAAGAAATATCGAT